>JADGGM010000679.1 GCA_019689955.1 Gemmatimonadaceae bacterium | reverse complement strand
ACCCCACCCCGTGCCCCGCCGCGACCGAGATGCTCCACCCGGGGCCGCCCACGAAGACCACGAGCGCGGGCGCGTACACCGGCCGACGGACGATGGTCCCCGGCACCCACACCCAATGCCCGCGCACGTACGCCCAGCGCCCATAGTGGAACGGCGCGAACCCCCACGGCGCGTCGTCGATCCACGTCCACCCCCACGGGCGCACCCACGCCCAGTGGCCATAGCGGTACGGCGCCCACCCGGCCGCCACGTGCGTCGGGACCCACACGGGGCCGTAGCCGGCCTCCACGCGCCAGACGCCGTAGGCGTCGAGGTCCTCGTAGCCGATCATCTCGCGCGAGACGTAGCGGACGGACACGACGTGATCCTCGCGGCGGTCGCGCACGAGGCACCAGTCCTCCCACGCGTCCATGGGGATCGCGGCGTAGCGATCGTAGCGCGGATCGTCGCTCCCCACGATCGTCGCGCTCTCCCCCGCCCGGACGGCGAAGGTCGAGCGGCGGGTGCTCACCTCGGCCGCGCCGCTCCGCACGGTCACGGTCGCCCGCTCCCCCGACTCGTCGACGTCGATCCGGTAGCTCCCGGGGCGCAGCAGCGTGACGGCGCCGTCGGGCGTGTCGATCTCGAAGACGTCGTCATCGTCGAGGTCGCGCACGCGCACCTGGAGCGCGCCCTGCGTCATGCGGAGCTGCACGCGCCGGTCGTCGATCACGAGCACGGAGAGCGCCGTCTCGCCGCCCATGCGCACGGCGGTCGAGCCGATGTGGAGCTCGGCGCGCGCGCCGTGGTCTGCCCAGAGATGGTCGCCGGTAGTGATGGGGTAGTTCAGCGTCGCGGTGGTCCAGTCGTCCACATCGGCCGGACGGAAGGAGACCGCTCCGCTGACGTAGCTGAGACGCGCCACGCGCGCCGGGGGATCGCCGTCGTAGTCCTGCGCGATCAGCCGCGCAGCCGGCATCGACGCCGAGACGAGCACCCAGAACAGACGAGATGTGAGCCGCATACGCGTCGCTCGCGTGAAGAAGTGTGCGACCATGCAAGGCAACCGGCGTTCCCGAGCTCATCGCCGCACACACGCGTCGTGCGCCCGGCCGGCATCTCGTTGATGCGCGAGAAGATCGCGGGTGCCGGTACCGCACGCGCTCCGCGGCGTGGCACGTCGCATTACACCGCGCGCCGGCACCGTCGGCGGACGTAAAGTGACCTCTGGAGAGGACACGCGAAGCACGGACGCCGCGCACACGCGCGCGCATCACCGGTGGGGCGGCGCTCCTCCGAGGCGCACGGAATCCCACCATGCGCGTCGCGCCCAGAGGCCGAGCGCTTGCGGGCGCTCCGCGCTCCGCGGCGCCACCTGGAGCGGCACCCACCCGGTCGCCGTGTCGAGCACCGCGGCGACCGGGTACGAGAGCGGGACGATCGCCACGTCGGCCTCCCGCCACGGGCCGAGCATCGTCCCGGCGAACGGGCGCTGGACGAGCGCCTCGGGTTCCGCGACGGAGTCGGGGAAGATGGTTCGCGAGTCGATGGAGGCCGAGTACATCGGGAGGCGCCAGGCGAGATAGCTCCCGTAGCTGAACGTCGTCAGCAATCGCGCGCGGTGTGCGGGGCGCGCGTGCGCGTCGAGCCACGCCGCGAGCGGCTCGACGGCGACGGCCCACGGTCCCGGGAGCGTCCGCGTGTCGACCGTCCCCTCCCGCGCGCGCATGGAGCGCCCGAGCAGCGTGTGCTCGGCCACGAGGAGGAGCGCCAGCGCGCCGAGGATCCCCGCGCGCGTCCGGGCGCGCGCCGGGGTGCGCGGGTCGGGGATGTGCGAGAGCGCGGGGCCGATGAGCGGGAGGGAGACGAGCCACCAGATCGTGATCCCCTTCTCCGCCAGCGCGAACGCGACCAGCCCCACCAGCCACGCCGCGCCCACCGCGAGCGCGCGGCGGTCCAGGCG
>JADGGM010000678.1 GCA_019689955.1 Gemmatimonadaceae bacterium | reverse complement strand
ACCTTGGGTGCCGGTGACGTGGAGGTGGACGACGGCGCCGCGCCCGCTCCCCCGCCCGCCGCGGGGTTGGAGAAGTCGACCTTCGGCGCCTCGCGCGAGCCGGGGTTCGTGACCTCGAAGTACGGCTTCGGCTTCGCCCCGATCACTTTCCCCGTGATCGCCTGCGGGAACTGCCGGATGTAGGCGTTGTACTGCTCCGCCGCCCGGTTGTAGTCCCCGCGCGCCACCGCGATCCGGTTCTCCGTCCCCGTCAGCTCGTCCTGCAGACGGAGAAAGCTCTGGTCCGCCTTGAGCTGCGGGTACGCCTCGGAGATCGCCAGGAGTCGGCCCAGCCCGGTCGTCAGCGTCGCGTTGGCGTCGGCCATTTGCTGCGGATCGTGCGTCTGGATGGCGCCCAGGAGCCCGCTGCGGGCCTTCGCCACTTGCTCGAACACCTCCTGCTCGTGGGAGGCGTACCCCTTCACGGTGTTCACGAGGTTGGGGATGAGATCGGCCCGGCGCTGAAGCTGGACCTCGATCTGGCTTCTGGCCTGGTTCGTCTGCTCATCGAGCGTCTGAATCCGGTTGTAGCCGCATCCGGCGACGAATGGAACGAGTATGAGGAGCCAGCGCGTGCGCATGAATGCCTCCGAGTGTGAACGACGAGGGTCGGGCGAGCGCATCAGGAGGGCCTGAAGCTGAGCTGCACGACGTACTTGCCCGGGCGCACCGAGCCGGCGGCGGGCTTCCACGCGCCGGCCGCCTTCTGGTTCAGGCAGTTGTTCACCGCCTTCCCAGCGGACGAGGACCAGGTGTCGTCCTCCACGTGCGCGTCGCTGATCCCGGCCGAGCCAACGGTCACGACCATCGCGACCCCTCCCTCGAGCGTGGGGTCGACTTTCTGCCCGAACTCCTGGTAGCAGAAGCGCGAGAACGACTGCTCCCGCTCCACCGCCTCCACCAGCGCCGGGGGAGCCGGGGGGATCTTCGGGCGCGCCTGGGCCACGTGCTGTGGCTTGGGTGGCGTGAAGGTGTCCGGCACCGCGGCGGGGATCGCGCTCTGGAGCGAGTCGAGGTTCATCGGAGTGGTGTCCTGCGCCACAGGGGGCGCCTTCTGCACCGGCGCCTTCTTCTCCCCCGTGCAGCCGGCGATGACGAGCAGGCAGGCGGGGATGAGGGCGTAACGTGTCATGAGGTTCCTTGCCGATCGAGATAGTGAACGAGGTGCTGCACGCTGGCGAGGTAGCTCGCCAGCACGGTGGTGACGTCCGACTCGGTGATCCGCTCGCTCCCCCGCACGTGCCGCACGACGCGCACGAAGGGGTCCGTCGCAACGCCGGTGCGGGCGGTGATCCGGGCGGAGAGCGCCTCGTAGTCGGTCGGCGGAGTCTCCCCGTGATACCGCAGCACGGCGCGAAAGATCACCATGAAGGTGCTGAGGCTCGCGGCGAGCAGCTCGACGAGGCGCCGGCGGTCCCGCCCGGCGGCGAGCACCCCCTGGCGGAGCTGGAGCAGCTTGGCCATGGCCTGGTACTCGAGCTGGAGCCGGAGCGTGCTCCGCTCCACGCGGATGCCATCGAACGGCGGGGTGCCGTAGAGCACGCGGTGCCGCTCGAGGATGTCGGCGTACTCCATGGGGAAGATGTCGCTCGAGCTGCGCCATTCGTCGACGGTGAGCGTGAGCGGGGGCGGGTTCCCCCCCTCGGCCCACGCGCGCGCGATGGCGGCCTCGCGATCGAGGTGCTCCAGGTCGAGCGCGTCGACGAGGACGAGCACGTTGTAGTCGGACCGCTTGGCGATGTGCTCCCCGGCGGCCGCGGAGCCGTAGAGCACCACGGCGCGAAGCTCGTCGCCGAAGGCCTTCCGGAGCTGCTGCACCAGCTCATCGAGTGTCATCGTCGCCATGATCTCTCACCAGCTCGAGCCGCCACCGCCGCCGCCGAAACCGCCGCCACCACCGAAGCCGCCGAACCCACCCCCTC
>JADGGM010000677.1 GCA_019689955.1 Gemmatimonadaceae bacterium | reverse complement strand
ACTCCATCGCGCCGGCCGCGCCTGTTGTTTATACCCCCCGGGCGCGGGGGGGCGCGCGCGCGCCGCGGCCGGCGCAACGCCGCTCACGGCGCTCGCGTACGAGGAAGTGGACCACCGTCGCGTCACGCGCGACGTCCTGAACGATCCGGAGCGGTCCGTACGACCCCTCCGCCGATCGTCCGCGCATTCACCTGGCGAGACATATGGAACTTCAGACCGAGTGGATCACCTATCCCGCCGCCGGCACGGTCGTGCCGGCCTATACCGCCCGTCCGCGCGCCGTGCAGGAGCCCCTCCCCGCGATCATCGTCATCCAGGAGGTCTGGGGGGTCGACGACCACATCCAGGACCTCGTGCACCGCTTCGCGACCGCGGGGTACGTCGCCGCGGCGCCCGATCTGTACGCGCACGGCGGGGAGCGCGCCACGGTGTTCGCGCCCGAGCGGGTGGCGGCGGTCAAGCGCACGTACGACATGACCCCCGCGGTGGCGTCGAGGGACCCGGCGGCGCGCGAGGCGGCATTTGCCTGGCTCCCCGAGGGAGAGCGCGCCGCCGCCGTCGAGACGGCCGACGCGGTCTTCTCCCCGGATCGGCCGGTGGCGCGCTACTCGGCGGACATCGCGGCGCTCGCGGTGTTCCTGCGCGGGAACGCGGGGTGCAATGGCCGCGTGGGGAGCGTGGGCTACTGCTTCGGCGGCCTGCTCTCGGCGCTGCTCGCGGGGAGCGACCCGGAGCTTCGCGCCGCGGCGATCTACTACGGCCACGCCCCGGCCCCCGCGGCGATCCGCACGGCGCGCTGCCCGATCATGGGGTTCTACGGGGCCGACGATGTGCGGGTGACGAGCGGCGTGCCGGCGCTCGAGCAGACGCTCCGCGAGGCGGGGGTGCCGTTCGAGGCGCACGTGTACCCGGGTGCGCCGCACGCCTTCTTCAACGACACCCGCCCGAGCTACCGCGTCGACGCGGCGCGCGACGCGTGGGCGCGCACGCTCGCCTTCTTCGCGCGGGAGCTGGGAGGAGTGGCGGGAGAGCGCTGACCGGGGCGCGTGGCGCGCGACGACCGGCTCACGGCGCGAGCGGGAGCAGCTCCACGTCCGCCACGCCGCGCACGATCGTGAGGCGCGCCACGCTCGGCGCCAGGTCGAACCGGCGCGGGCCGGCCGCCCCGGGGTTCACGACCAGACGGTCGGCCGCGCGCACGACGAGCTGCCGGTGCGTGTGGCCGTACACCAGCACGTCGCCCGCGTAGCGCTGCAGCAACTTGTCCGCGGTCGGGCTCCCGAGCTCGTGCCCGTGGCTCACGTGGATCGTGACCCCGCCGATCTCCCGCACCACCTCCTGCGCCAGCCGCGGGTGCCCCGGCGGATCGGTGTTGCCGAACACCGCCTCGACGGGGGCGATGAGCGCCAGCTCGTCGAGCACGTCGTCCCCGCCCACGTCGCCGGCATGCAGGATGAGCTCGACGCCGGCGAGCACGCGATGTACCTCGGCGCGCACGAGGCCGTGCGTGTCGGAGATGAGACCGATGCGGTGCGCGCGCGATGCGTGGTGTGGCATCCCACGGTGGAGCCTAGTCGGGTGCCGCGCCGAGGGCAACGTACCGCGCCCGATAGCACACGCCCCGCCGGAGGACCCGGCGGGGCGTGTGTCGGCCAGTGCGACGATACCGCGCGCCCCTTACGGCGCCGCCGACGCCGCCGTGATCGTGAAGGCCTGCGACGCGCTCCCGCCGGACGTGATGGTCACCGTGACCGGGGGCGCGGGGTTCGCCGTGAACGTCACCCCCGACGGACCGGTGATGTCGAGGTGATACGTCCCCGGCGCCAGGTACGGGAACTGCGCCGTGAACGCGCCGCCATCCCCCGCGGCGAACGCCACGTCCTTCGTGCTCGTGCTCGTATCGGGACCGGTGAGCACCGCGTGGAAGCCGGCGAGCGTCACCTGCGTGGTGTCGATCGTCGGC
>JADGGM010000676.1 GCA_019689955.1 Gemmatimonadaceae bacterium | reverse complement strand
ACCGGTCTGGGCCGCGGCGGCCGCCCGGGGGCGTTACTGGGCCGGGCGCGGGGGGCGGCGCGCGAGACGGGTCGCCGAGCACGCCCGGCGCTGTCGTCGTTCGCCCACTTTGTCATCAATCGTGCCGCGCCGGCACGCGGCGAGGCGTGATGCACTACATTATCACGCGTCTCCCATATCGCCGTAGGCCAGCGACTTACGCAGAAGGGGAACAACCCGCTCATCTCGGGCGCTGCATCAGAGTGATGCCGGTGGCGTTGCATCGCGTCAGCGAACTGTGGATGAGCCGCACGCCTCGTCCCACGCCGGCCGTAGCGGTTTCCCCGCCGCCATCATCCTATTTCTTCTGGTTCTGGTGCGCGGAACGCGCCCCGTGGATCGCCGGCTACAGATGAGGAGGGCACTCGTGGCGCGACCCATTCCGATCGGATCGGCGGTGTTCGACACCGCGGTCGGCCCGTGCCGGATCGCGTGGACCGAGCGTGGCGTATCGCTCCTTCGCCTCCCTACCCCGGCGATCGAGCGCGAGCGTGAGCGGCGCGGTGCGCACGACGAGGCGCTCTCTCCGGCCATGCGCGAGGTCGTCACTCGGGTGCAGCGGCACCTGGACGGGGCGGCCGACGACTTCTCCGGCGTGCCGCTCGACCTCGATGGGACGCCTCCGTTCGACCGGCGCGTCTACGAGGCCGCGCGCCGGATCCCGCCGGGCGAGGTGACCACGTACGGCGCGATCGCGAAGAGCATCGGCGCGCCATCGGCGCGCCCGAGGCGGCGCGCGATGTGGGGAGCGCGCTCGCGCGAAACCCGATCACGATCGTGATCCCCTGCCACCGCGTGCTCGCGGCGAACGGCGCGCTCGGCGGCTTCTCGGCGTTCGGCGGCACGGAGCTCAAGCGGAAGCTCCTGGCGATCGAGGGGGTGACGATCGAGCCGCGCCGAGCCGGACGCACGGGAGGGCGCCGGCACGCGCGGCTCGACGAGGCGCTGAACCTCTTCGGCGAGGCGCCCGCGCGCGAGCCGGCGCCTCCCCACGATGCACTCGTGGAGTCGGATCTGCTCCGGCTCCACGAGCCAGTCACACGATCACTGCGGCCGCCCGCGCCGCCCGGGGTGCTGCGCACTCCCCGCGGGCTCGTGCGCGTCGCGGACGTGATCGTCCGCGCGACGGCGCGACAGTTCGGGGCGAGGGCGATCGTTCCGCGGCGCGCGCTCCTCGCGCGCGACGGGCGCGGGGCGCGATGATGCTCGCGGTGCCTGCACCGCCTCACGACGCTCCACGCGCCGCGCGGGCTCGGGCTCCGCGCTCGGGCGCGCTACATCGACCGAGGGCGCGGGCTGGATCGCGCGCTCGGCGTCCCGCTGCCGCGTGTCCCGCGCCGGACCATCGGCGGGGACGGTGCGGATCTCCCGGCGCTCATCGGTACGGGGCCGATCGTCCGGCACGCGACGGTCGTCCGGCACGCGACGGTCGTCCGGCACGCGACGTTCCTCCGGCTGGTGGCGATCGTCCGCGCGGGCCCGCGGAGCGCGATCGGCCGCGCGGCGGTCATCGAGCGCGCGGCGCGCGTCGATGGTGCGGCGCTCCACCACGGATCGGTACTCCACGGCCTGCGGGGGACGGCGTACGTCGCGCCCTCCATCGGCGCGGGCGAGCTTGCTCTCGCGGCGCGGCTCCACCCCCGGCGCCGCGCCGATCACTCGTGCGTGCTCCACGTCGCGCTCTCGCACCGCGATCGCCGACCGTCCCACCGGGTGCGCACCGACGAACACATCGTGCGAGACCACGGTCACCGCGCCCGGAACCGCGCGGTTCCGGTAGTGAATGTTCGTCACGTTCACGTTCGTGATGTTGATGTTCGTCACGTGCACGCTGGTGACGTTGATGGTCCGGCGATAGCGCTCGCTCACGCGGTACGCGGGGATGTACGGCTCGTCCGGGGCGAGCGGGAACCACCCCACCCCGTGCCC
>JADGGM010000675.1 GCA_019689955.1 Gemmatimonadaceae bacterium | reverse complement strand
CGCATCGCTCGGCGCGCGTCGAGCCGGACGCGAGGGACGACGCTGCCGCAGCGGAGCCCCGCGCGCCGAGCGATGCGCGCGCCGAAGAGCACGCCGGCCCGCCCCCCGACGAGCGCCCGGCGTCGCCTGTCGCGCCCACCGCGTCAGCGTCACCGATCACGCCCCCCGCGCCGTCGCGTCATGCGCTGCGCCGGTGGCTCCGTTGGCCGGTGGTGGCGACGGCCCTCGTCCTCCTCGCGCTCGGTGGCTACGCGCTCGTGGATGGGACACACCCCGAATCGCCACCCGCCTCCGCGGCGGTGCTGCCGTTCGTGGACCTGAGCCCCGAGCACGGTGACGAATACTTCAGCGATGGCCTCACCGACGAGCTGATCACGACCCTGAGCAAAGTGCCCGGTCTGCGCGTGGCGGCGCGCACGTCGTCGTTCCAGTTCAAGGGCCGGAGCGCCGACATCCGCGAGGTCGGACGTCGCCTCGGCGTCGGCGCCGTGCTCGAGGGGAGCGTGCGGCGAAGCGGGGACAGCCTGCGCGTCACCGCCGCACTGATCGATGTGAAGGATGGCTACCGGTTGTGGTCCGGGTCGTACGATCGCCACATGTCGGACATCTTCGCGGTGCAGGAAGACGTCGCGCGCTCGATCGTCGCCGCGCTCCGCCTGCGGCTCGCGCCGCGCCCCGACTCCGCGCTTGCCGCGCGCCCGACCACGGACCTCGAGGCATACGATCTCTATCTCAAGGGATTGTTTGCCTGGAACCAGCGGACCGGGCCCGCGTTGGGCGACGCGGTGCGGTACCTCGAGCGCGCCATCACGCGCGACTCCACCTTCGCCCGCGCCTGGGCGGCGCTCGCCGACGCGTACCTGCTCGCCTATCCCTACGGCGCCGGCGGCTCCCTGGAAGGCAACTGGCGAAAGGCGCGCGATGCCGCCACCCGCGCGCTCGCGCTCGACCCGACGTCGGCCGCGGCGTACACCGCGCTCGGCTACGGGAACACGATCTACGGCTGGAACTGGACCGAGGCGGAAAAGAACTTCCGCCGCGCGATCGCCGCCGACCCCAACTACGCGATCGGCCACCACTGGTACGCCGACTTCCTCGCCGGGCGCGGCCGGCTCACGGAAAGCCTGGAGCAGGTCTCGATCGCGCACCGCCTCGACCCGCTGTCGCGGCAGATCGGCGCGGAGTGGGGGTGGATCACCTACGAGCTGCACCGCAACGACGAGGCGGCCGCGCGCATCCGGCAGACACTCGAGCTCGATCCGAACTACGCGCAGGGACACATGCGGCTCGGCATGGTGCAGATCCAGCAACACCGGTACGCCGAGGCGATCGCGTCACTCCAGCGCTCGATCGACCTGGGCGTGTTCGAGCCGCAAGCGACGGCGGCGATCGCCTTCGCCTACGGGGTCTCGGGCGACAGCGCGTCGGCGCTGCGGGCGATACACGACATGGAGCGCCGGTACGCGGCGCGCGAGTTCATGCCGCCGTATTCGATCGCGGTGGGATACGCGGGGCTCGGCGAGACGGCGCGAGGGATCGAATGGCTGAACCGCGGCATCGACGAGCGCGACATCTACCTTCCGGAGAACTTCTTCGATCCGCTTCTTGATCCGCTTCGTCGTGATCCAGGGTATCCGCGCGTGCTGGCGCGCATGGGGATCGATACGAGCGCGATGGCGCGGTGAGATCTTGAGGCCGCCGGGCGATCTCCCCCGGCGGCGTTGGTGCGCAGTGCGCGCCATTGGGGGCCGCGTGCACGGGCGCAGCCACATCCCGATTCGGCATCCGGAATATCCCGATCCGGCATCCGGAATCGCCGCGCCCGACTCGAAGCGCTCGATCGAGCGGCCGCCCTGATCGGGACACATAGCCGAGCTCCAACGCACCGCGCGTCGCGCGCTGGCCCCGCTTGCGGCGCATTCCAAGTGTTATTACGTTAGTTATTACATCGCCGGATGCTGCATGAGGAAGTTCTATACC
>JADGGM010000674.1 GCA_019689955.1 Gemmatimonadaceae bacterium | reverse complement strand
GGGGAGCGGGGCCGGGATCGCCGCGCACAAGGTGCGGCACCACGGAGACTATCACCTCGGGCAGGTGCTCCGGACGGCCGACGGCGACTGGATGATCATCGACTTCGAGGGGGAGCCCGCGCGCCCGCTCGCCGCGCGGCGCGCGCCGAGCAGCCCGCTGCGCGACGTCGCCGGGATGGTCCGCTCGCTCGCCTACGCCGCCGCGACCGGCGCGGCCGAGGTGGGCGGCGCGGGGGTGAACCCCGCCGTCGAGGTGCGCGCCGCACGATGGGAGCGCGACGCGCGCGGCGCATTTCTCGCTGGATACGGCGCCGCGGCGGACGACCCGCTGCTCGCGCTGTTCGAGGTCGAAAAGGTGTTCTACGAGCTGTCGTACGAGCTGAACAACCGACCGGCATGGGCGTGGATTCCGCTGCGTGGCGTCGCGAAGCTTTTCTGACCGGCGCGCCGCGGCGCGAGGCGACCGCTGATGCGCCGCTCACCCACGGTGCTCCCGTGACGTCGTCACTCTGGTCGCTCGAGCGCGGGGCCACCGTGCTCGCCGATGGCACCACGCGGTTCGCCGTGTGGGCGCCCCGCGCGACGCGCGTGGACGTGGTCATCACCGCCGGCCCCTCCGCGGGGCGGCACGCGCTCGCGGCGCACGCGGGGGGCGTCTTCGAAGGGGTCGTCCCCGGCGCCGGCGCGGGGACGGACTACGCGTACTCGCTCGACGGCGGGCCGCCGCGCCCCGATCCGATGAGCCGGTGGCAGCCGCACGGCGTGCACGGACCGTCGCGCGTGGTCGACCCGCGCACGTTTACCTGGACCGATGCCGGGTGGACGGGGATCGCGATGCCCGACTACGTGTTCTACGAGCTGCACGTGGGGACGTTCACCGCGGCCGGCACCTTCGACGCGGTGATCCCGCACCTGGCGGAGCTGGCCGCGCTCGGCGTCACGGCGATCGAGCTGATGCCGGTCGCCCAGTTCCCGGGGACGCGCAACTGGGGGTACGACGGCGTGCACCCGTTCGCCGCGCAGAACAGCTACGGGGGGCCGGAGGGGCTGGCGCGATTGGTGGACGCGGCGCACGCGCACGGGCTCGCGGTGGCGCTCGACGTGGTCTACAATCACCTCGGCCCCGAGGGGAACTACCTCGGCGAGTTCGGGCCGTACTTCACCGACACGTACCACACTCCGTGGGGCGCGGCGGTGAACTTCGACGGGCCCGGGAGCGATGAGGTGCGCCGCTACGTGATCGACAACGCGCTGTCGTGGGTGACCGACTTCCACGTGGACGCGCTGCGCCTGGACGCGGTGCACGGCATCTTCGACGCCAGCGCCGAGCACATCCTCGCCGAGCTCGCCGCGCGCGTGCACGCCCAGGGCGCCCGCCTCGGCCGCCGCATCCAGGTGATCGCCGAGAGCGACCTCAACGACCCGCGCCTCGTGCGCCCGCGCGCGCGCGGCGGGTACGCGCTCGACGCGCAGTGGAGCGACGACTTCCACCACGCCGTGCACGTCGCGCTCACCGGCGAGCGCCGGGGGTACTACGCCGGCTTCCACGGCGCGCGCGACGTCGCCGCCGCGCTCGAGCGGCGCTTCGTGTACGAGGGGCAGTACGCCCCGCACCGCGACCGCCGCCACGGCGCGAGCGCGACGGACGTCCCGGCCGACCGCTTCGTCATCGCCATCCAGAACCACGACCAGGTGGGGAACCGCGCCCGCGGCGAGCGCCTCGCATCGCTCGTCCCCTTCGCATCGCTCGAGCTCGCGGCGTCGCTCCTCCTCCTCGCGCCGTACGTCCCCCTCCTCTTCATGGGGGAGGAGTACGGCGAGACGCACCCGTTCCAGTACTTCGTCAGCCACACCGATCCTGCGCTCGTCGAGGCCGTGCGCCGGGGGCGGGAGGCGGAGCTCGAGTCGTTCGCGTGGGAGGGGCCGATCCCGGACCCGGGGGCGGAGGCGACGTTCACTCGCTCGGTCCTCGATCGGTCA
>JADGGM010000673.1 GCA_019689955.1 Gemmatimonadaceae bacterium | reverse complement strand
CGCCCCGACCCCGTCCGAGGCCGAGACGGTGGCCTCGCTCCCCTCCCCCCCGCTCGCGCGCATCATCTCCGCGATGAACCGCGAGAGCATCAACCACTACGCCGAGCTCCTCTTCCGCGACGCCGGCCGCAAGGCGTCGCCGAGCGGGGTGGGATCGACGGAAACGGCGAACCAGCTCCTGCAAACCTTCATGACGGAGAAGGTCGGCGCGCCCGCTGGCGCCGTATACGCCGCGGACGGGAGCGGGCTCTCCGTGCTCGATCGCGTGACCCCGCGCGCCCTCGTGGAGCTCCTCGGCTACGCCCACCGCGCACCGTGGGGCGACGCGTTCCACGCCTCCCTCCCCGTGGCCGGCGAATCGGAGCTCCTCCGTTACCGCATGAAGTACACCCCGGCCCAGGGGAACCTGCACGCCAAGACCGGGACCACGAACACCGTGATCTCCCTCGGCGGCTACGTCACCGCGCGCGACGGCGAGCTCCTCGCCTTCGCGTTCATCTACAACGGGCGCGACCGCTGGAACGCGAAGGAGACGATCGACGCCATGGGCGCCACGCTCGCCTCCTTCACGCGATAGACCAGCGTCAGGCGATCGGCCGGATCTCGATCCCGCGCTTCGCCAGCTCGCGGATGTACGGCTCCGCCGGGATGCACTCGTCCGGCGTGCACACCCCCGCCGGCTTCACCTCGCCGCACGCCTGCATCTGCCCCGTGATCGAGAGCGAGTACCCCGTCGTGCGCATCATCGCGCTGATCCCGCGCGTCTCGTCGTAGTAGTCGATCAGCTCCCAGCCGACCGTCTTCGGCGCCCCACCCTTGGTCCCCTCGACCGTCACCCGGAGCGCCACCAGGTCGCGCCCCTCGGGCTTCGTGAGGCGCGGGCCCACCGTCGCCACGAACACATCGCGCGGCACGACCTTCACCCCCTTCACATCCACCGGCGTGAGGTCGAGCAGCCCCAGCTCGCGGATCGCCTCCATGATGTGCGCGTGCCCGGGGTAGCGGAGCGTCTTGTACTCCATCGTGGGGATCTTCCCCTCGTACCGGAACGCCATCGTCGAGAGCCCGCCGGCGGTGTGGAACGCCTCCAGCGTCCCCACCGGCTGCGGAAAGCTCACGCGCTCCAGCTCCGAGAGCGCCTTCACCTGCGTGCGCTTCCCGTCGCGCAGCACCCAGGAGAGCGTGGTGTAGTAGTCGAGCACCCCCTCGAGCGAGTACACGATCTGGTAGTTGAGCGGCGGCTCGGGGTGCTGCGGGAGCCCGCCCACGTAGATCCGCACCGACCGCACCGTGTCCAGCTGCCTGATCCCGTACTCGGCGAGGATGTTCACCATCCCCGGCGCGAGCCCGCAATCCGGGATCACGGTGATGTTCTTCGCGCGCGCGGCCGCGTCGAGCTTCCGCTGCTCGAACACGATCTCCGTGTTCCCCCCCAGGTCGCAGAAGTGCGTCCCCGCCTCCACCGCGACCTTCGCCAGCTCGAGGTTGAAGTAGTACGGGATCGCGCTCATCACCGCGTCGCTCTCGCGCATCACCGCGAGCATCCCGTCGCGGCTTCGGACGTCGAGCTGCGTGGGGATGAGCCGTTTGCCGGAGTACGGCGCCAGGAAGGCCGGCAGGTGATCGAGGTGCAGGTCCACGAGGCGGACCTCGGTCACATCGGGATTCTGCAGCAGATCGTACGCACAGGCCGACCCTTGCAGCCCGGCGCCAAGGACGAGCATCCGCATCCGCGCGCTCCAGAAAGAAAGGAGATGACAGGAGACCACAAACGAAAGAGCCCCTCCACGCGTGGAGAGGCTCTCGAAGCTCAGGCGGCTCGCCGGAGCCGCTCGTGTCCTACTTGCCCGAAAGTTGCCCACGCGCACGACGACGTGCGCGCGCGTCGGGCGCGGCGTACACATTCGGACGCTGAAGGGCAGGCGGTAGGATCATCGCACTAATCGTAGCCTCGCCACCGTGCTCGCGTCAAGGCGGACG
>JADGGM010000017.1 GCA_019689955.1 Gemmatimonadaceae bacterium | reverse complement strand
GCGCCCATCCGTCCGCGACCTTCACCGTGGAGCACGCATGGCTCGCTTCCCTCGTTCGTTTCTCCCCCTCGCCGCCCTCGCCACAGGCTCGCTCCTCGCCACTCCCCTCGCGCGCGCCCAGCACGCCCCAGCCCCGCGGCCGCTCGACGCCCGGCTCGGCCTCGCGCGCGATCCGGGCATCGCCGCGCTCCTCCGCGACATCTCCCCCGCCCAGATCCGCGCCACCGACTCCACGCTCGTCACCTTCGGGACCCGCCACACGATGAGCGACACCACGAGCAGCACGCGCGGCATCGGCGCGGCGCGCCGGTGGCTCTTCGCCAAACTGTCCGCCTACGGCGCGGCGTGCGGTGGATGCCTGAAGGTCGAGTACGATCCGGCCATGGTCGAGGTCTCACGCCACCCGCAGAAGCCCACCGTCAACGTCGTGAACGTCCTCGCCTGGCTCCCCGGGCGCGACACCACGCGCGTCGTGGTGATCACCGGCCACTATGACTCGTGCATCTGCGCCGTCGACCCCTTCGACGTCACCTCCGACGCGCCGGGCGCCGACGATGATGGCTCCGGCACCTCGGCCGTCGTCGAGCTGGCGCGCGTCTTCTCCAAGCGCTACCCCAAGGGGCTGAGCCACTCGGTCCTCTTCGCCCTCGTTGCCGGCGAAGAGCAGGGGCTCCTCGGCTCCCGCCACCTCGCCGAGCGGCTGCACCAGCAGGGCTACACGGTGCTCGGCGATATGTCCGATGACCTCGATGGCAACGTCTCCGCCGACAACGGGCGCACCGATTCCACCACGATGCGCATTTACAGCGGCGATCCCGACAACTCGCCGAGCCGGGAGCTCGCGCGCTATGCCGCGGCGCTCGGACGTACGTACACGCCGAGCTTCAACATCCTCTCCGTGTTCCGCATCGACCGCATCGGGCGCGGCACGGACCACGAGCCGTTCGTGTTCCTCGGCGACCCCGGGATCCGCACGACCGAGCGCATGGAAGCGTTGGACCGCCAGCATCGCCCGGCCGATACCTTCGAGCACGTGAACTTCGCATATACCGCGAACATCGCCCGCGTGAACGCCGCGGTCCTCGCCACGCTCGCGAGCGCGCCGCCGCCCCCGGACAGCGTCCGCGCACGCCGCGTCGCGCCGTACGGCCAGTCGTGGAACATCACGTGGAACCCCGCGCCGGGCGCGGCGTCGTACGAAGTGCTCGTGCGCTCGACGACGTCGCCGACGTGGGAGCGCGTGATCCCCGTGGGGAACGGGACCTCCTACGAGCTCGACGAGCAGCTCGACGATCTCTGGGCCGGGGTACGCAGCGTCGGCGCCGACGGACACCGCTCGCTCGCCGTCACTGTGCCGCAACCGCGCCCCATCCGCCCGCCGAGCGCCGCGGCCGCCATGCGGCGGTAACGCCGTCACTCACTCGTCGGTACGGCCGGCCGGGCCGGGCGATCTCCCCGAGCGGGAGGCGCTCGGCCCGGTCGCGCGCCGGGACGGCCGTGGTATATTGCGTGTCCCTCGGCCCCCCGGTCACCATGCCCGACGCGCTCACCCTTCGCGCTCTGCGCAAAAGCTACCCCGGCGTCGTCGCCGTCGACTCGCTCGATCTCGACGTCGCGGCCGGCGAATGTTTCGGCCTGCTCGGCCCCAACGGCGCGGGGAAGACGACGACCATCGAGATCTGCGAGGGGCTCACGACACCGGACAGCGGCGAAGTGCTCGTGCTCGGCCGCCGCTGGCGCTCCGACGCGCGCGAGCTCCGCGAGCGGCTCGGCATCCAGCTCCAGGAAACGCAGCTCTCGGACAAGCTCACCGTAGAGGAGACGGTGCGCCTGTTCCGATCATTCTACCGCACCGGGCGCCCCGTCGACGACGTGATCGCGCTCGTGCAGCTCGGCGAGAAGCGCCGCGCGCGCGTCGGCACGCTGTCCGGCGGGCAGAAACAGCGGCTCGCGCTCGCCTGCGCGCTCGTGGGGGACCCCGAGCTCCTCTTCCTCGATGAACCGACCACCGGGCTCGATCCCCAGGCGCGGCGCCAACTCTGGGAGCTCATCGACGCCTTCCGCGCCACCGGCCGCACGACGCTCCTCACCACGCACTACATGGACGAGGCCGAGCGGCTGTGCGACCGGGTGGCGATCGTGGACCACGGCAAGGTGATCGCCCTCGGCTCCCCCCGCGAGCTGATCGCCTCGCTCGGCGCCGAGCACGTGCTCGAGTTCTCGGCCCCGCGCAGCATCGAGCGCCTCTCGCTCGACACGCTCCGCGCGCTCCCCGGCGTGCACGACGCACGGCACGACGACGGCGAGTTCCAGCTCGAGATCACCGAGCTGCACCGCGCCGTCCCCGCGCTCCTGGGCGAGCTGGCGCAGCACGGGCTCGAGATGACCGAGCTCCGCACCCGGAGCGCGACGCTCGAGGACGTCTTCGTCTCTCTCACCGGCAGGCACCTGCGCGATGACTGACTCGACGGTCACCCTCCCCGCGGGCGATGTTCAGCGCCCCACCGCACCGGCCGCCCCGCGCCGCCGGCTTGTGGACCATTCGCTCGTGCAGCTCACACTCGTGCGCTACCGCGAGTTCATCCGCGAGCCCGAGGCGGTGTTCTGGGTCTTCGTCTTCCCCATCCTGCTCGCCGCCGGGCTCGGGCTCGCCTTTCGCAATCGGCCGGTGGACGTTCAGCGGATCGCCGTGCTCGCCTCGGCCCCGGGCGCGCAGGCGCTCGCGAGCGCCCTGCAGCAGGACCACGCGCTCTCCGTCCAGGTGCTCGACGACAGCGCCGCCGCGCGCGCGCTCCGCACCGGCGAGGTCGCCCTGGTCGCGATCCCGCGCGGCGATCGCTCCGTTACGTACCGCTTCGACGACACGCGCCCCGAAGCGCGCACCGCGCGCCTCCTCGTGGATGATGCCGTGCAGCGCGCGGCGGGGCGGCAGGACCCGGTGGGGGTCGCGGAGCAGAAAGTCCGCGAGCACGGCTCGCGCTACATCGATTTCGTCATCCCCGGGCTCCTCGGGATGAACCTCATGGGGAGCGGGATCTGGGGGATCGGCTTCGCCATCGTCGACGCGCGGAAACGGCGGCTGCTCAAGCGGCTCATCGCCACGCCGATGTCACGCTCGGAGTACCTCGCCTCGTTCCTCTTCTCGCGCCTCACCTGGCTCTTGCTCGAGGTGGTCACGCTGCTCGGCTTCGGCGTGCTCGTCTTCGACGTGCCGCTCCGCGGCTCCGTGGTGCAGCTCTTCGCGATCTGCCTCCTCGCCGCGCTCACCTTCGGCGCGATGGGGCTCCTCATTGCGTCGCGTGCGCGCACGGTGGAAGGCGCCTCGGGGCTCATGAACCTCGTGATGCTCCCGATGTGGGTGTTCTCCGGCGTCTTCTTCTCATCGTCCAACTTCCCCGCGGCGATGCAGCCGTTCATCCAGGCACTCCCGCTGACCGCGGTGAACAACGCGCTGCGCGCGAACATGCTCCAGGGCGCCGGCATCGACGCCCTGTGGGGGTCGCTGGCGATTCAGGCGGTGTGGCTGGTGGGGTGCTTCGTGCTCGCGCTCAAGCTGTTCCGCTGGCGGTGACCGCGGCGGCCGGCACCGTGCCGGCCGCGCGCATCCGCGCCTCGAGCGCCCGCACCCGGCTCCGGCTCACCGGGAGCACGGTGCCGTCCCGCAGCACGGCGAAGTACGCGCCGTCCGGACGCGTCTGCACTTCACGCACGCGGTCCACGTTCACGAGCACGGAGCGATGGATGCGGACGAACCGCTCCGCGCCGAGTCGCTCCTCGAGCGCGCCGAGCTTCTCGCGCAGCAGGTGGGTCTCGAAGCCGATGTGGAGCTTCACGAAGTAGCTCCCCGCCTCGAACCAGTCGATCGCGTCCACCCGAATGCGCGCCGTGTGGCGCCCCACACGGATGGCGAGCGACTCGCGCTCATCATCCTCCCCTTCCCCGAAGCCCGCGTCCACGGCGCGCCGCCACCGCGCCCCGGATTCGGCGAACGCCGCCGTCCCGGCGCGCCGCATGCGCCGATCGTTCGCGCTCGCGTGACCTACTCGTGTGGATCGCGATGCCATGGGAACACCTCAGTCAAGTCTGGAGCTAGTCTAACGGCCCAATGCGCCCGACCCGGCGCGGGGGGCGTTTTCTTGCGCACTCCGTACCAGGCGACAACATCGACATCGAACACCACCCCTGTGACTCCCACGACAGCGCCGACCCCTATTGCGAACAATCGTCGTCAATATTATCATATTGCCGTATGATCGACGATATTGATCGCAAGATTGTGGATATTCTTCAGAAAGACGCCAGAACATCCAACGCCGAGGTCGCCCGCCGCGTGGGGATGGCGCCCTCGGGGGTCTTCGAACGCATCAAAAAGCTGGAGGAGCGCGGGGTGATCACGGGCTATACCGCGCGGGTAGAGCCCCGTTCGGTCGGGCTCGGCTTGCTCGCCTTCGTTTTCGTGCGCACCAAGGCCGATGCGCTCGCCGCGCAGACGGAGCAGCGGCTGGCGGAGATCCCCGAGGTGCTCGAGGTCCACCACATCGCCGGGGAGGACTGCTTTCTCCTGAAGGTGCGCGCCGCCGATCCGGAGGCGCTGGGCCACCTCCTGCGCGAGCGTATCGGGGGGGTTGGGAACATTCGCTCGACGCGCACCACGATCGTGCTTCAGACCGTCAAGGAATCGACGGAGCTGCCGAGCACGCCGGTCGGCAACGGCAAACGGTCATAGGGAGGGGTGTCGTGTCTGACGTTGGTACGGGCGGGCGTCCGTCGCGCGCGATGATCGTCGCGGCGTTCGCCGCGGTCTACGTGATCTGGGGCTCGACGTATCTCGCGATCCGTTTCGCGATCGAGACCCTGCCCCCGCTGCTCATGGCGGGGATACGCTTCGTCATCGCCGGCGCGATGCTCTACGCGTGGATGCGCGTCCGCGGCGCGCGGCGCCCCACACGCTCGGAGTGGCTCGGCGCCACGGTGGTCGGCGCGCTGCTCCTCCTCGGCGGCAACGGGCTCGTCGTCTGGTCCGAGCAGCGCGTGCCGAGCGGGATGACGGCGCTCCTCGTGGCCACCGTGCCGCTCTGGATGGTGCTGATGACGTGGCTCCGCCCCAACGGGACGCGGCCGACCGCCATGGTCGCCACCGGAGTCGCGCTCGGGCTGGCCGGGCTCGCGATTCTGGTGCAGCCGAGCACGATCATGGGCGGGGGCGCGATCGACCCGTTGGGCGCGTTGGTGCTCCTCATCGCCTCGCTCTCGTGGGCCGCGGGATCGCTCTACTCGCGCCAGGCAACGATGCCGCCGTCCCCCCTGCTCGCGACGGCGATGGAGATGCTCGCCGGGGGCGCGCTCCTCATCCTCGCCGGGGCGCTCACGGGGGAATGGAGCCAGCTCTCGCTCGGCGCCGTCTCCACCCGCTCGGTGGTCGCGCTCACCTACCTCGTGCTCTTTGGCTCCCTCGTGGGGTTCACGGCGTACGTGTGGCTCCTCCGCGTCGCGAACCCGACGCACGTGTCCACGTATGCGTACGTGAACCCGGTCATTGCCGTGTTCCTTGGCTGGGCGCTGGCCGACGAGCCGATCACGCCGCGCACGCTCGTGGCGGCGGCGATCATCGTCGCGGCGGTCGGGCTGATCACGGCCGGCCAGACGTCCGCGCGGGTGCCCGCGCGGGCGCGGCACGCCGGAGTCCGGGTGGCTGCATCCTCCACGGACTCCTGACCGCCGCGCCCGCGCGCTCCCGCCGGCGCTCCGCCCCGCTCAGTCGCCGGGGACGGGCTCCGGCACGGGGTACTCCCCGGTGCCGCGCTTCTTGAACACCCGCCCGAACAGGCGCTCCTTCCACTCCTCGAGGATCTCGTAGACCGTCGGGATCACGAGGAGCGTGAGGAGCGTCGACGTGATCACGCCGCCGATCACGGCGCGGCCGAGCGGCGCGCGGAAGTCGGCTCCCTCACCGTGGCCGATCGCGACCGGGACCATCCCGGCGATCAGCGCGAGCGTGGTCATCATGATCGGGCGGAGGCGGATGCGCCCGGCCTCGATCAGCGCCTCGCGCAGCGGCATCCCGCCCGCGCGCGCCCACTTCGCGAAGTCGATGAGCAGGATCGCGTTCTTGGCCACGATCCCCATGAGCAGGATCACCCCGATCAAGCTCATGATGTTGAGCGTGCTCCCCGTGATCAGGAGCGCGAGCACCACGCCGATGAGCGAGAGCGGGAGCGAGATCAGGATCGCGATCGGGTCGACGAACGAGCCGAACTGCACCACGAGGATCAGGTACATGAGAAGCACGGCGATCCCGAGCGCCATGAAGATGCGCCCGAACACCTCGTTCTGATCCTGCGCCTCGCCGCCCTGCGACAGCTTCACCCCCGGCGGGAGCTGCATCTTCGCGATCTCCGCCTGGATGTCCTTCATGACCTCGGTGAGCGCGCGTCCTTGCACGTTGGCCTGCACGCTCACGACCTTCTCGCGGTTCAGGTGCGCGATCTCCGCGGGGGCGAGCCCCTGCCGGATCGTCGCGACCTGGCCGAGCGGCACGGTCATCGGCCGGCCATCGGGGCCGTTCACCACGAGCGGGAGGCGCTCGAGGTCCGTGATGTTGGTCCTCGCTTCCGGCGCCAGGCGCACTTCCACGTCGCGCGTCTCGCCGGAGGGGTCCACCCAGTCGCCGGCATCGATCCCGGCGAAGGCGGGGCGGAGCGACTGCGCGACCTGCGCCACGGTCACGCCGATCGATCCGGCGAGCCCGCGCTTGAGCTGCACCTCGAGCTCGGGCATCTGGCCGCGCGTGGAGAGCCCCACGTCCACGGCCCCCGGCACGCGCTGCACGACCTGCGCGACGCTGTCGGCGAAGCGGGTGAGCACGTTGGCATCGGGGCCGCGGAACTGGATCTGGATCGGCTTGTACGCGCCGCCGAACCCGCTCGTGAACACGGAGACCTTCGCGCCGCCGACGCGCGCCAGCTCGCGCCGCAGGAGCTTGCCGAGCGAGTCCTGGCTCACGTCGCGTTCGGCCTTGGGCACCAGCTTCACGTAGATGAGCGCCTGGTCCACACCGGGCGAGAGCCCCATGACGGAGCCGCCGATGGTCGTGTAGGTGTAGGCGACCTCCTTGTGCGAGCGCGCGATCCGTGCCGCCTCCTCGGCCTTGATCTTCGTGTAGTCGAGGTTCGAGCCGGGCGGGGTCTGCACGATGAAGTTCACCTCGCTCCGGTCGCTCACCGGGACGAACTCGGCCCCCACGACTCCCGTGCCCGCGAGCGCGAGGGCGAGCACGAACGAGGCGGTCGCGATCCCCACCATGGCCCACCGGTGGTCGAGCGCCCAGGCGATCGCGCCCTTGTACTTGTCGGCCATCCGGTCGAACCACCGGTTGAACCGCGCCAGCACGCGGGAGATCGGGTTCTTGTGCTCGTGCCGCTCCGTCTGCGGGTCCGCCCAGTACGCCGAGAGCATCGGGTCGAGCGAGAAGGAGACGAAGAGCGAGACGAGCACCGCGCACGCGATGGTGAGCGCGAACGGCTTGAACCACTGTCCCGCCACCCCGTACATGAACGCCACCGGGACGAACACCGCCACGATCGAGAACGTCGTCGCCGCGACGGCGAGGCCGATCTCGTCCGTCCCCTCGTGCGATGCCTCGTAGTGGTTCTTCCCCATCTCGATGTGCCGCACGATGTTCTCGCGCACCACGATCGCGTCGTCGATCAGGATCCCGATGGCGAGCGAGAGGCCGAGCAGCGACATGGTGTTCAGCGTGAAGCCGAACACCCACACGGCGATGAACGACGCGAGCACCGACACGGGGAGTGCGAGCCCCGTGATCACGGTGGAGCGCCACGAGTTCAGGAAGAGGAACACCACGAGCACGGTGAGGAGCGCGCCCTCCACCAGCGCCTCCTCCACGTTCCACACCGCGTGCGAGACGCGCTCGCCGGAGTTCTGGACGACCTCGAGCTTGGCCCCGGCGGGGAGGGTCTTCTGCAGCTCCTCCACGTGGCGGAGGATCGCGTCGGCGACCTGGGTGGTGCTGTACCCCTTCGACTTCTTGATGTCGATCCCCACCGCGTCGCGCCCGTTGAACAGCGCGGCGGTGCGCGGCTCCTCGGTGCCGTCGAACACGTCGGCCACCTGCCCGAGGCGGATGATCTGTCCGTTCCGCTCGGCGATGACGAGGTTGGCGAAGTCCTGGGCGTTCTCCACGCGCCCGCGGAGGCGGATGGTCTTCTCGTTGAGCGTTCCGTTGACCCGCCCGACGGGCGCGGCCAGGTTCTGCTGGCCGAGCGCCTGCACCACGTCGGCCACGCTGATCCCGTTGGCCTGGAGGTCGGCGGGGCGCACCTGGACGGTCATCTCGCGCGTGATCCCGCCGGAGACCGTCACGTCCCCCACGCCCGGCACCGAGCGCAGGTCGCGCACGATCCCCGGGTCGGCGATGCGTGTGAGCGTGGCCGGGGGGATGGTCGACGAGGTGAGGGTGAGCGACATCACGGGCAGCTCGCTCGGGTCGAGCCGGCTCAGGATGGGCTCCTTCATCTCCGTGGGGAGGTCCTCACGCTTCGAGGAGATCGCATCGCGGATGTCCTGCGAGGCGACCTGGATGTCCTTCTCGAAGTCGAAGAAGACCATGATCTGCGCCAGCCCGTCGGTCGCCGTGGAGGTGGTCTTGGACCAATCGACGCCGGTGATCGAGGAGAACGCTTCCTCGATCGGATCGACCACCTCGCGCTCCACCACGTCGGGGGATGCGCCGGGGTACGCGATCGTGACGAGCACCATCGGCTGCTGGATGTCCGGGAACTCGTCCGTCTGCAACCGAAACAGGGCGGCGATCCCGAACGCGACCAGCGCCACCATCACGGTGATCGTGACGATCGGCTTCTTGATGGCGAAGTCGGAGATGAACATGGCTCAACGCTCCGCGGTGGTGCGGTCGCTCGCGGTGATGACGCGCACGGGGGTGCCGGGGGTGATCCCCTGCGCGGCCCCCACGAGGAGCGTGTCGCCCGGGTTCAGCCCGGCCACGACCTCGATCTGCTGCGTGGCCTGGTCGGTGAGGCCGACTTCCACGGGGACTTTCTCGACTTTCCCCGCCTTCACGCGCATGGCGGTGGGCATGGCGCCGCCCTGGTCGATGGCGGTGATGGGGACGACGAGCCCGGTGCGCGACTCGGCGGCCACGCGCCCCTGCGCGAACAGGCCGGCCACGAGGGCGCTCTTCTCGTTGGGGATCGCCACGTCGATCTGCACCTGGCGCGTGGTGGGATCGGCGGCGGGGCTGATGCGGTCGATGTGCCCGGTGAAGGTGCGGCCGGGGTAGCCGTTCACGTCGAACTGCACGGGCGCGCCGAGCTTGATGGCGCCGATCTGGTCCGCGGGGACCGAGGCGACGAGCCGCATGCTGGTCGGGTCGACCACGGTGATGAGCGCGGTGCCGGGCTGCACGACGTCCCCCGCGTTCACGGGCCGGTCGCTCACGACGCCGGTGAAGGGGGCGTGGATCCGGGTCTTGTCGAGCTGCTGCTGCGCGGAGGTGAGGCGCGCCTGCGCGTCCGCGTAGGCGGCCTGCGCGGCGGCGAGCGCGCGCTGCGCCGCTTCGAGGTCGCGATCGGCGATGGCGCCGGCCTTCGACAGCGCGGTGTTCCGCTCGAGGTCGCGCTGGGCGTTGTCGAGCGCGAGCTTGGCCGAGCGCTCGCCGGACTGGGCGGAGAGAAAGGCTTCGCGCAGCGCGGTGTCGTCGATCCGCAGGAGGAGCTGGCCGCGGCGCACGGGCTCGCCGCGCTCGACGTACGTCTGCACGACCGGCCCCGCCACCTCGGCCCGGATGGTCGCCTGGTTACGCGGCTCAAGTGTGCCCGAGATCGCCGGGCCGCTGCGCAGCTCTCCGGTGGCGGCGACGGCGATGTTCTCGCGCCCCACCTCGATGACCTGCGGCTGCTCTGCCGCCTTGGCGGCCGGCCGGCCGCACGCGGTCACGCCCGCGAGCGCCAGCGCCGAGAGCGCGGCCGCGGCCGTGGTCCACCGCTGATGAGGGCGCGCTGCGGGCACCCGCTCCGTGTTCCAGTTCATGGCGTGACTCCGCTTTGACTCGCTTGCACGACGGACCCGGTCTGCGGGGTCGTGCTCGGTTGGGTTCTCGGGACTTGCTGGCTCGGCGTGGTCGTCTGGACCGGGATCATCTGCTGCGTGGTCGGCGCAGCCTGCGTCGCGTTGGAGAGCGGCAGGTTGCGGAGGAGCGCGACGCGGATCCGCGCGACCTGCAGATCGCGCGCAGCCTGCGCCCGGTTCGCCTGCGCTTGCTGCAACTGGATGCGCGAATCGTTCAGCTCCGTCTGCGTGGAGATCCCCTCGCGGTAGCGGACCTCCGCGATCTGGTACGCGCGCCCCGCCTGCTCCACCGTGCCCACGCTCGCGGCGAACTGCGCCTGGGCGGTGGCCAACTGCGCGAGCGCGTTGCGCGTGTCGAGCTCGGCGAGCTGACGCGTCTGCCGCGCGCGCGCCTCGGCTTCCTGCAAGTTCGCGCGCGCCATCACCTCGTCACCGTGAATGCTTCCGCCGGTGAAGAGCGGGAACTGGATCTGCGCGGTGATCGTCCAGTTCGTGAGGAACTGGTTCCAGTTCGGCACCCCGCTCGACGGAAACGCCACCTTGCCGTAGGCGGAGGAGATCGTGAGGGTGGGGATGCGCTGCGAGCGCGCCACCGTCACCGCGCTGCGGCTCGAGGTGACGCTCTCGAGCGCCTGCCGCACGGGCGCGCGCGCGTCGACGCTGGTGTCCGGGGTGGTCTCGAGGAGCGAGGCGAGGCGCGTCGAGGCGACGGTCGCCGTGTCGCCGAGGCCGGTGGTCAGCGTGAGGTCGGTCGTGAGCGGCAGCTTGAGCAACTGCTTGAGGCGCAGGTACGCCTGATCGCGCTCGGTCCGCCGCTGGATGACCACCGGCACCTGGTTGTCGCGCGTGACCTGCGCGCGCAGCAGCTCGAACTCGGGCTGGTTCCCCACCTGCCGGGCAAGCCGGGTCTGGGCGAGCGTGCTGTCGGCCTGGGCGAGCGTCGCTTCCGCGATGCGCACGAGCTGGTCGCTCAGCACGGCGTCGTAGTACGCCTGGACCACGGTGAGCATGGCCTGCGCCTGCGCGGAGGTGAGGCTGATCTCGGCGGCGCGGCGCGCGGCGTTCGCCTCGCGCGTCTGGGCGCGGAGTCGCCCGCCGGCGAACAGGTTCTGGGAGAGGGAGAGCCCGAGGTTGTACTGGTTGGCCGCCCCGAAGCCGACCTTGGCGAACGAGCCGAAGCCGCCGTTGGTCGAGCACCCGAGCGCCCGCTCGAGGAGCCGGAGGCGCTGCTCGACGGGCGCCGTGGAGTCCGGGACGAACGAGCTACACTCGGGCGCGCTCGTGCTGTCGGTGCCGCTGCCGAACCCCTCGAACTGCGACTTGAGCGTGCGCGTGTACGACGCCGTGGCGTAGATCTGCGGGAGGTACTGGCTGTGCGCCTTCTCCTGCTGTCCGCGCGCGCGCTCGACGCCGGCGCGCGCGATGACGACGTCCTCGCTCATCTGCTCGGCCAGGCGGAGCGCGTCGTCGAGCGAGAGCGCGCGTGCCGAGTCTCCCTGCGCCTGGGCGTGCGCGCGAACCGGCGCGGCGGCGACCGCGATGCCGAGCATCGCGACGCACGTCGTCCACTGTCTCCATCGCACCGTCATGACGTCATCCGAAAATTGGTAGTGATGGTCTGGGTCCGTTGCCGTCAGCGCTGGGCCGGGGCGTCCTCGGTGGGGACGGCCGCCGCCCCGATCGCGCGGAGGAAGAGCTGCACGTACGAGGCGATCGCTTCGTCGGCGCTGTACGGGTAGATCTCGGTCATGATGTCGCGCCCCATCGCATCCGCGAACACGGCGCCGATGAGCATCGCGGCGGCGGCGGCGGGGTCGACATCGCGATGCGCCCGCCCCTGCTCCTGCAGGCGGCGCACGTACTCACGCAACTCGGTGGCCGAGCTGCTGGGGCACTGCTTGGCGAAGCGCGAGATCTCCGGGTGCTCCACCACCTCGCCGAAGACCTTTCGCACGAGCGCGCGCGACTCGTAGAGGCGGTCGAAGCAGGCGCGGCACCACTGGTACAACTCGTGCTCGGGGTCGCTCGGGGTCGCGGGGAGCGCCGAAGCGCTCCCGTCGCTCGCGCATCGGAGCGCCTCGAGGATCAGCGCGTCCTTCGAGCCGAAGTGGCGGAAGAGAGTGATCTCGTTGACGTCCGCCTCTTGCGCGATGCGGCGCGTCGTCGCCCCACGGTAGCCCATCTCCGCGTACACGCGGGCCGCGGCCTCGAGGAGCCGTGCACGAATGTCGATCATGGGGCTCAAGATATATCGTACACACCTTGCACGCAAGCAAGCACTTGCATTCTCACGGCGGAGCCGGCTGCGGGATGTGAGTACCTACCTACCCACTCGCACGGACGGATAGCCAACCCGTCCGGCGAGCGCATGGTCACCTAACGAAATTGGTACCCCGAAAGTGTCAGCGGACTCCGGCGGGTCGTTCGAGAAACTGTCAGAGAGATGAAAAAAAAGAGCAGCCACGACGGCTGCTCCCTGGTCGGCGAACGCACCGATGCTCGGTGCCTAGTGCGAGCTCTCGTCCTTCCGCGGCTCGATCTCGTCGCTGTCCTTGAGGTCGTTGAAGTACCCCCAGGTCCACCCGATGAGCGGGATGGTGAAGAAGAACCACCACGTCATGGCGCCGTAGAGGGGCATGCCGGGGAAGGACATCTGGTACGACAGCTTCGTACCGTGATACGCCTTGAAGAGGAACACGAAGAGTGCGGCGGAGAGCAGCCAGCACACGACGAGCAGGACTCCGTGTCTCGAACGTTTCGCCATTTGAGAAGCCTCGTACTCTCTCTGAGCTCGTGGAGCGGACAGCGCGCAAGATAATCAGCCGTGCCGCCCGCGAGCCAGGGGCGGTCGGGTGAGCACGGACGGCGGGCGCGACGGCTCGGGGCGCGCTCGGCCGCCGTCTGGGGACGATCCAGCCCGCGCCGGCGTCATGCGTTCCCGCCCGGGGGCCCGCGGCACCACTTTGTAGCTGGGGGCCGTGGGGTACATATTCCACGTCCACTTCCGCTGTCCCTTCCTCGCCGAGCAGACCGCGCTCGCCGCCCTGTCTCGCCGCACCTCGGCCCACCTCCCAATGCCCGCCACCCGCACTCGCCGTTCATCAGCACGCGGCGGAGCACCGCGCTCCGCGGACTTCGCCGCGGCGCTCGACGCCATTCGCCGGATCGTCCAAGCGCTCCGAGTCTCGGCGCGCGCCGCGGAGCGGCGCCTCGGGGTGAGCGGCGCGCAACTCTTCGTGCTGCACACGCTCGCCGATGCGCCGGCGGAGTCGCTGAACGACCTCGCTGCGCGCACCTTCACGCATCAGAGCTCGGTGTCGGTGGTGGTCGATCGGCTGGTGCGCCGCCACCTCGTCTCACGCACCCGATCGCCCGAGGACGGGCGGCGCGTGGTGCTCGCGCTCACGCCATCCGGGCGCGCGTTGCTGCGCTCCGCGCCGGAGGTGGCGCAGATCCGGCTCATCAGCGCGCTGCGCGGGCTCCCGGCGCAGGACCGGAAGGCGCTGGCGCGCATCCTCGGCGAGGTCGTGCGCGCGATGGGCGCGCGCGAAGCCCCCGCGCTGTTCTTCGACGACCTGTCCACCGATCCCGGCACACGCCGGCCCAAGCGCCGACAGACATCCCGCGCTTCCGCCTCCGCTCCCGCGCGGCGCAACGGCGCGCGCACGCGCTAGCGAGCCCCCAGAACGACGCGGGGCGCGCTCCGGCACCGTGCCCCCGCCCCCCCCCCCCGCCG
>JADGGM010000672.1 GCA_019689955.1 Gemmatimonadaceae bacterium | reverse complement strand
CCCCCGTACGCGTCGCCCCGCGACCCTTCACGCTTGAACCATCCCTCCCGCGGGCTATCTTTCTTGTGAACCTTTTCACATGGAGCGTGCGCGGTGAAGATCGCCGTGTGCATCAAGCGCGTGGCCGACATGGAGACGCGCTTCAAGATCGCGTCGGACGGTGTCTCGGTCGACGAGACGGGGCTCAAGTTCGACATCGGCGACTTCGACGGCTACGCGGCGGAAGTCGCGCTCCAGCTCAACGAGAAAGAAGGGAAGGGGGAGATCGTTGCGATCTCCGTGGGGCCGGACGTGGTGCAGGAGACGCTCCGGAAGGCGATGAGCATGGGGATCGACCGCGCGGTGCAGCTCAAGGCCGACAAGGTGCCGGTCGACGGGCTCGCGATCGCGCGGGCGCTCGCGGCGGAGCTGAAGGACGGCGGCTACGATCTCATTCTCTTCGGCCGCATGGCGGTGGACTCGGCCAACCAGACGGTGGGGCCGATGACGGCGGAGCTACTCGGCCTTCCGTGCGTGACCGCGGCTTCGAAGCTCGAGATCGCGAACGGGCGCGGGACCGCGCGACGGGAGCTGGAGGGGGCGGCGGAGATCCTCGAGTTCCCGCTGCCCGCGGTGGTGACGATCGACGAGGGGATCGCGCGGCCGCGCTACCCGTCGCTCAAGGGGATCATGGCCGCGAAGAAGAAGCCGCTCGAGGTCAAGCCCGCGCAGCTCGGTGAGCCGCACCTGACGGTCACGGCGATGGCGCTCCCCCCCGAGCGGACCGGCGGGCGGATCATCGGCGAGGGGCCGGCGGCGGTGCCGGAGCTGGTCCGTCTCCTTCAAACCGAAGCGAAGGTGCTCTGATGGCGAACGTGCTGGCCTTTGCCGAGACGCGCGGCGCGGAGCTGCGCAAGGTCGCCCTCGAGGCGGTGACCGCTGCCCGCCAGCTCGCCGATGCCACCGGCGGCGGGGAGGTGCACGCGCTTCTCATGGGCGCGCCGGGGATCGCGTCGCACGCGGCGGCGCTCGGGGCGCACGGCGCCGACGTGGTGCTGGTCGTCGAGCACCCGGGGCTCGCGCTCTACTCCCCCGAGGTCGCCGCGGCGACGGCGGCGGAACGGACCAGGAGCGGCGGGTACCGCGCGGCGATCTTCAGCGCGTCGGCACGAGGGAAGGACCTCGCCCCGCGCGTGGCGGCGAAGCTCGGCGTGAGCATGGCGTCGGACGTGACGTCGCTCGAGCCGAACGGCGACGCGATCGTGGTCCGCCACCCGACGTACACGGGGAAGATCATCGCGACGCTCAGGCTCACCGGGACCCCGGCGATCATCACCGTACGGCCGGGCGCCGTGCCGCCGGCGCCGAATGCGCGGGCCGGGCGCGTGGGGCGCGTCGCGCCCGCGCTCGACCCCGCGGCGGCGCGCGTGGTGCCCAAGGAGCTGGTGCAGGGGAACACCGCCAAGCTCGATCTCGGCGAGGCGCCGGTGATCGTGAGCGGCGGACGCGGGCTCAAGGCGCCGGAGAACTTCCGGCTCGTGGAGGAGCTGGCGGCAGCGTTCGGGAACGCGGCCGTCGGGGCGACGCGCGCGGTGACGGACGACGGATGGCGGCCGCACAGCGATCAGATCGGGCAGACGGGACGGCTCGTGAGCCCGGACCTCTACATCGCGTGCGGGATCTCCGGGGCGATTCAACATCTGGCGGGGATGCGGACGTCGAAGACGATCGTCGCGATCAACAAGGACAAGGATGCGCCGATCTTCAAGATCGCGGATTATGGGATCGTCGGCGACGTGCTCGAGGTGCTGCCGGTGCTCACGGAGGCGGTGAAGAAGGCGAAGCAAAACGGGTAAATGCGGCGCAGCGCTCCCCCTCTCCTCGGCGTAACTTTCGAGAGGAGCGAACCCGGAGGAGCCATGTCCCCCCTCGACCGCGCCACGCACCTTCGCACCCTGGCCGTGACGCTCGCGCTCGGCGGCGCCACCTTCGCCGTCGCCGCCCCGCGCCC
>JADGGM010000671.1 GCA_019689955.1 Gemmatimonadaceae bacterium | reverse complement strand
CGCATGATGTACACCGCCCAGAGCGGCCGCGCGTACGAGCTGAACCTGATCGACACGCCGGGGCACGTCGACTTCACCTACGAGGTCTCGCGCTCCCTCGCGGCGTGCGAAGGGGCGATCCTCGTGGTCGACGCCTCACAGGGGGTGCAGGCGCAGACGCTCTCCAACCTCTTCCTGGCGCTCGACGCGGGGCTGGACATCGTCCCGGTGCTCAACAAGATCGACCTCCCCGGCGCGGAGCCCGAGCGGCGCCGCCAGGAGCTGGTCGACCTGCTGGGGGTGAGCCCGGACGAGATCCTCGCCGTGAGCGCGAAGGAAGGGATCGGGATCCCCGCGCTCCTCGAGGCGATCGTCGCGCGCGTGCGCCCGCCGGAGGGGGACCCCGACGCCCCGCTCCGCGCGCTTGTCTTCGACTCGTACTACGATCGCTACCGTGGCGCGATCCCCTCGGTGCGCGTGGTCGACGGCGTGCTCCGCACGGGGATGAAGATCCGCTTCGGCACGGGGACGGAGATCTACGACGTCTCCGAGGTCGGCTACAACCAGCTCCGCCAGGTCAAGACCGACGCGCTCCGCCCGGGGGAGGTGGGATACGTCGTCGCCAACGTCCGCCGCGTGCAGGACACGCGCGTCGGGGACACGGTGTTCGACGCCGAGCGCCCCGCGGCCGAGCCGCTCCCCGGGTACCAGGACATCCACTCCATGGTGTTCGCGGGGATCTACCCCACCGACGCCAACCAGTACCCGGACCTGCGCGACGCGCTGGAGAAGCTCCAGCTCAACGACGCCTCGCTGCACTACGAGCCGGAGACGTCCACCGCTCTGGGCTTCGGCTTCCGCTGCGGCTTCCTGGGGCTCCTGCACATGGAGATCGTGCAGGAGCGACTCGAGCGCGAGTTCGACCTCGATCTCGTCACCACCGTCCCGAACGTGGAGTACCACGTGTACAAGACGGACGGGAGCATGGAGGTGATCGAGAACCCGTCGCGCATGCCCCCGGCCTCGGTGGTCGCGCGGATCGAGGAGCCGTACGTGAAGGCGCGCATCGTCGCCCCGGCCGACTACATCGGCGCGATCATGCAGCTCGGCACGGAGCGGCGCGGGGTGTACAAGAACATGAGCTACGTCGACGCGAGCCGCGTGGAGTTCGACTTCGAGTTCCCGCTGGCCGAGATCATCCTCGACTTCTACGACAAGCTCAAGACGATCAGCCGCGGCTACGCGAGCCTCGACTACGAGATGCTCGAGTACCGTCCGAGCAACCTGGTCAAGCTCGACATGCTGATCAACGGCGATCCCGTCGACGCGTTCTCGGTGATCATCCACCGCGACAAGGCGTACGAGTGGGGGCGGAAGGTGGCGGACAAGCTCAAGGACCTGATCCCGCGGCAGTTGTTCGAGGTCGTCATCCAGGCCGCGATCGGGACGAAGGTGATCGCCCGCACCACCGTGAAGCCGCTCCGCAAGAACGTGCTCGCCAAGTGCTACGGCGGCGACATCACCCGCAAGCGCAAGCTCCTCGAGAAGCAGAAGGAGGGGAAGAAGCGCATGAAGCAGGTGGGGTCGGTGGAGATCCCGCAGGAAGCGTTCTTGGCGGTGCTGCAGGTCGAGTGAGCACGGGGCGCGGCGCGGTGTCGCTGGTCGTCCAGACGTCGTTCCTCGGCGACACCGTGCTGACCACGCCGCTCATCGCCACGCTCGCCGCGCGCGGCGCGGTCGACGTGGTGACCACTCCTGCCGCGGCGCCGCTCCTCGCCAACAACCCGGACATCCGCCACCTCTTCGTCTACGACAAGCGCGGCGCGGACGCGGGGCTCGGCGGGTTGCGCCGCCTCGCGCGCCGCATCCGCGAGCACACGGCCGAGCACGACGCGGCGCCGCGCGTGGCGTACCTCGCGCAGGGGTCGATCCGGAGCGCGGCGCTCGCGCTCCTCGCCGGTTTTCCCGAGCGCGTCGGATTCGCGACGTCCCCCGGGCGCGTGCTGTACAC
>JADGGM010000016.1 GCA_019689955.1 Gemmatimonadaceae bacterium | reverse complement strand
TGCCCGACGTCAACCACCAGCTCAATGTGCTCAAGGCGCTGGCCGACCAGGTGGCGCAGAAGATCGCGGCGCTGGAGCAGCAGCGCGAGGCGGTGGAGCGCGCCACGGGGCACGCGGCGCAGGTCGTCGCGCTCAGCGCGCAGGTCGAGACCGCGCTCCGGCGCCAGGAGGAGCACACGCGCGTGGCGAGCGCCCTCGAGGCGAAGCTGAACGAGGTGCAGGCGTTGCACGCGTCCGTGCTCACGCGCTCCGAGATCATGAGCACCAACCAGCGCGCGCTGGAGGACGCCGGGCGCGACGCCGCGCGCGCGCTCGCCGAGCTGCGCGAGCAGATGCACGCGAGCACGGAGCGGTTCGAGCTCGAGATCCGGAGCGTGGACGCGGCGAGCGAGCGGATCGCCGAGCTCCGCGCGAGCGTGAAGGAGTGCGAGACGCGGATGGCCGCGCTCGACGCGGCGACGCGGGCGATCGCGGACACCGAGGCGCAGGTGCGCGCGCTCGCGGCGCAGGTGACGACGGTCTCGGAGGACGTGAGCCGGATCGCCCAGCACGCCGAGCGGCTGCGCGCCGTGCGCGACGATGTCGGGGAGCTGGACCGCACGCTGACCGAGATGACCCAGCGCGTGGAGCGCGTGGAGCAGATCCGCCCGACGCTCGACGTGATCGGGCGCGACCTGGCCACGCTCAACGGCGCGCACGAGGCGATCCGCGACGGGCTGGAGCAGGTGCGCCTCGCGTACGCGGAGATGTCGCGCCTGCGCGAGCGACAGGCCGAGACCGATGGGTGGCTCTCCGACGCCGACGTGCGCATGCGCGCGCTGCAGACGAGCGTCACCGAGCTGGAGCGGCTCCGCCCGTTCATCGACACGCTGCGCGGAGACGTGAACCAGCTCATCGCCTCGACCGACGCGGTCGAGGCGCGGCGCGGGATGGTCGACGAGCTGCACCGCCGGCTGGGCGAGCTCGACGCCACGGCCGCCCAGCTCCACGAGCGGACGGAGGGGGTGCGCGCGCGCATGGATGCGGCGGAAGCGCGGTTCATCGACCTCGCGGGGCAGGCGGCCGAGGCGCAGCGCGTCGCGGCGACGATCGCGTCGGTCGCGGCGTCGGTCGAGGAGGCGGAGCGGCGGATGACCGCGGTCGCCGGAAGCGTGGATACGCTCGAGGCGCACGCGAAGGCGCTCGACGGCATGGAAGACCGGCTGCGCCTCTTCGGCCAGGAGATCGAGCAACGCCAGAAGGCGCTCGACGCCGCGGCCGAGCACCTCGCCCGTGCCTCCACGCTCCGCCGCGAGGCGGCGGACGCCGCGCAGCACCTGGAAGAGGTGACGCGCACGATCGCGGCGCAGCTGGGAACCGCGGAGACGCGCACGGGATCGCTGGAACAGGCGCTGCGCGACCTCGAGGCCCGCAGCAGCGCGCTCGGCGAGCTGGACACGCGGATGGCGCGGTTCGAGGCGCTGCTCGGCAAGTGGGAGGTGGCGCAGAACGAAGCGTCGCAAGCGCTCGAGCAGATCGCCAGCCGCCAGTCGATGATCGACGCGGTGAATGGACAGATCAACCACGCCCTCGAGATCGCCGAGCGGACCATGGAGCACGTGCAGTCGATCGTGGCGGCGCGGCGCGACGTGGAGGAGACGCGGGAGCTGCTCGAAGGGATGCGTGCCCAGCTCGCCGACGCCAACACCGCGATGCACGACTTCACGGAGCGGAAGCGCCAGGTGGACGACCTGGAGCGCCGCCTGGCGCGCGCCGACGCGCTGGCGATGGACGTGCGCTCCACCGTCGAGGCGATCGCGGCCCAGCGGTCGCTCGTCGACCAGGTGCTGGAGCGTTCCGGGACGCTGACGTTCCAGATGAAGCAGGCCGAGGCCCTCACGGAAGCGCTCCGCACCGAGTGCCTGCTCGCCACGCGGTTGCGCGAGGCCGTGACCGGCCTCAGGGAGAACGGGAGCAGCGACGCGTAGCCCCGCGGCGGAGCGCAGGGCAGCGGCGAGCGGGGCACACCAGGGCGGCGGCGCGAGCACGGTTGCGCCGCCGCCTTGGCGCATCTGGGGGCCGTGAGTATCGTGTGCGGAGCCTCCACCAGGAACCTGCCCGTGAGCGCCCTCCGCCGTTCCCTCTTCCCCGCCCTCCTGGTCGTGCTCGCTGCCCCGGCCGTCGCGCAGCAGCGCACGATCACGCAGACGGACCTGTACCACTTCAAGTGGGTCGCGAACCCGCAGATCTCGCCAGACGGGCGCCAGGTGGCCTACGTGCTGGTGACCGTGACGGCGAAGCACGACGGCTACGAGACGAGCATCTGGACCGTCCCGGCCGAGGGGGGCGGCGGTCCCCGTCAGCTCACCGCCGGGCCGCACGACGCGGCGCCGCGCTGGTCCCCGGACGGCCGGACGCTCGCGTTCGTGCGGTCGCGCGACAACGGGCCGCCGCAGATCTATCTCCTCGCCATGGCCGGCGGCGAGGCCGTCCAGCTCACCGATGCGCCGCGCGGCGCGTCGGCGCCGGTGTGGGCGCCGGACGGGAAGTCGATCGCCTACACGAGCCGCACCAGGACGTCGGACCTCGCGGAGCCGGCGCACGACACCACGCACGCCTCATCCGGCGACTCGCTCGCGCGGCGCGGCGACCCGCCGGACACGGCGAGCGATGTCCACGTGATCACGCGCGCGATTTTCCGCATCAACGACGTGGGCTACCTCGACCCCACGCGCCACCAGCACATCTGGGTCGTCCCCGTGGCCGCGCCGGGCGCCCCGCCGGCGCGGGGGCGGCAGATCACGAGCGGGAAGTACGACGAAGGGGAGATCACCTGGAGCCCCGACGGCGCGCGCATCTACTTCACCACCGATCGGGTCGACGAGCCGTACTACTACCCGGAGAACGCCGACCTCTACGCGGTCGCGGCGACCGGCGGGAGCACCGAGAAGGTGGCCGACATCGACGGCCCCATCGTCCAGCCCTCCGTAGCGCCCGATGGCAAGTCGTACGCGTTCTACGGGTACATCAACCCGACACAGACCCGCTCGTACAACCAGCCCGACCTCTTCGTGTGGCAGGGCGGGCGCGTGACGAACCTCACCGCGAGCTACGACTTCGACGTGGGGAGCGACGTGACCGGGGACCAGGCGCCGCCGCGCGGCCGCGGGTCCGAGCCGGTGCTCTGGACCGCCGACGGGCGGAGCGTGATCATCGCCACGACGGAGCACGGCACGGCGAACCTCGTGCGCGTGGACGTGGGCACCGGGCGCATCGAGCCGCTCACGACCGGGCGCCACACCGTGCTCGCGTTCAGCGCCACCCCCGGCGCGTCGCGCATCGCGCTCACGATCAGCGACGCCACGCACATCGGCGACGTCTACCTGCTCGACCCGGCGACGAAGGCGCTCACGCAGCTCACCCACGTGAACGACTCCCTCTTCGCGCAGCTCCGCCTCTCGGAGCCGGAGCCGTTCTGGTACCGGAGCTTCGACGGACGGCGCGTGGAGGGGTGGGTGCTCAAGCCGCCCACGTGGGCACCCGGGAGGAAGTACCCGCTCATCCTCGAGATCCACGGCGGCCCGCACACGGCATACGGCGACGTGTTCATGCACGAGTTCCAGTGGATGGCCGCCAAGGGGTACGTCGTGCTGTACACCAACCCGCGCGGGAGCACGTCGTACGGGCAGGAGTTCGGGAACATCATCCAGTATCGCTACCCGGGGGATGACTACAAGGACCTCATGGTCGCCGTGGACTCCCTCGTGCGGCGCGGATACGTGGACGAGAAGCGGCTCGGTGTGACGGGAGGGAGCGGCGGGGGGCTCCTGACCAACTGGACCGTGACGCAGACGCACCGCTTCGCGGCGGCGGTATCGCAGCGCTCGGTCGCGGACTGGGCAGCGTTCTGGTATTCGGCGGACTTCACGCTGTTCCGGCCGAGCTGGTTCCGGGCTCCGCCGTACGAGGACCCGCAGGAGTACGTCACGCGCTCCCCGACCACGTACGCGGGGCGGATCACGACTCCGCTCATGCTCATCGGCGGGGAGAACGACCTTCGCACGCCGCCCGGGCAGGGCGCGGAGGCGATGTTCCGCTCGCTCAAGGCGCAGAAGAAGCCGACCGTGCTCATCCTCTTCCCCGGCGAGTCGCACGAGCTCTCACGCTCGGGGAAGCCGGTGCACCGCGTGGAGCGGCTGCAGCACATCCTGAACTGGTTCGACAAGTACCTGCTCGGCGCGCCGATCACGCTGTACGACCACCAGTAGGTGCAGCACGACGAGGGGGAGTGACAGATCACTCCCCCTCGCCATATCGCGCGAGCATCGGGCCCCGCTACGGTTGCGGGTGGTCGGACACGAATCGGCCGGGCATGACGGAGAGGAAGACGCTGTTGGTGCCCGGATCGATGGTGAGCTCGGGGTGCTGGTCCTCGACCACGGTCACGGTGGAGGACAGGTACATCGGCCCGCCGGCGATGGGGCGGACGAGGAGCTGGAGCTGATTCGTGGGCTGGATGCTCCGCTCGGGAACGCGCAGGACGGCCGAGGAGTACCCGGTGACGGTGCCGAGACGGTAGCGTTGGCCGAGGTAGTACGCGTAGATCACCGCGTCCGGCCACCCGTTGTTGACGACGACGAGCTGCATGTCGCCGCGGCGCGGGGTGGGATGGTCGCTCGTGGGCGCTCGCGCACACGCGGCGGCGGCACAGAGGGCCGCAGAGGCCACCAGCACAGCGTGAAGCTTCATGACGCACCTCCGGAAGCCGGTGGGGCACGGAAGCTCGGGACACTCCGCGGTCTCGCTTGTCGTCTCGTGGTGCGCCCGGCGCACCACTCGGCGCTCCGGGGACACCGCCCCCGCACAGCCCGACTATTTCACGTGACCTGGTGCAGCTACATACATGCAAGCGGAGGAGAATAAAAGCAACAACCAGACCAGGTGCGGCCCCACATTAGCGGTTTCACACGAGCGCCAGTTGTATTTCCAGACGTTCTCTTTCAGGGCAATTCTCCCCATGAGGGGGGCCGAGGCGAGCGCGGGTGTCGGGGTTCAGCCGCGCGGGTGCGGCTGTCGGCGCCAGCGTGCGCCGAGCCAACGCCCTTCCTGGCGCGCCGCGCGCCAGAGCGCGACGGAGAGGAGCGCGATCGGGGATCGACCGCTGAAGGCGGCGGCGATGGCGTAGAGCGAGCGGGGGGGGAAGGTGGCGCCGTACGAGATGGCGCGAATCTCTTCCCAGGCGTGTGGGTCGAGCTTCGACTTGAACGCGTCGAGCCCTTCGAAGTTGTAGAAGCGGCGTCCGTGCGCGCGGAGCCAGCGCAGGCCGAGCCGGATCCAGAGGGGGTTGGGGAGCGCGTCGAACTGCGAGTGACGCGAGAGGGGGGCGAGGCCGAGCGTCGCGTACGTGGCCCCGCTCGCGGCCACGGCGCGCATGGCGGCGTCGATGAGGAGCTCGGACGTCCCGTTCGGGGCGCCGCGCCCGCGAATGATCTGCTCGAAGAGCCACCCGTTGCGCGCGGGGACGGGCGAGGCGACGAGGAAGCCGACGGGGACGCCGTCGCGCTCGGCCACGAAGATGCGGCGATCGTAGAGGCGCGCGAGGGTCTCGGGCTCGACGAGGAAGTGGAGCGGCGGGAGCCCTCGCGTGGCGAGCCATTCGTCGAGGCAGCGGCGGAGGGCGGGGTCACCTTGCGCGCGCTCGGCGGGCCACGGGACCACGGTGACGCCCTTGTTCTGCGCGCGATGGAGCTGCGCGCGCAGCGACGCGCGGCGACGGATGATCTCCGGCCAGCCGTTCGGGTCCCAACTCGGCTGCGCGCCGAGCCCGATCACGCTGTGCGCGCGGTCGCTCCCGTAGAGCGCTTCGAGACGCTCCCCGGCGCCGAAGTAACAGACACGCGCTCCCGCCGCGCGCGCGTCCGCGTCGAACTCCGCGGCCACCGACGCAAGGCGCTCGCGCGCGCACACCGGCGCGCCGGCCACCACGCGCACGCCGTGACGCGCCACGTAGCCGACCACCGCGTCGCCGCGCGCGGAGAACCAGTGCGTGATCCCCGGATTGATGATCTGATAGGCCGTGGCGTTCCAGCCGAACGCCATGACGAGCTCTCTCGCGCGCGCGAGCGCAGCGTCCATGCGCCTCCGCAGCGGCTCGATTCGATGGACGACGTGCCCGGGGTGGGACTCGAACCCACACTCCTTTCGGAAGGGGATTTTAAGTCCCCCGCGTCTGCCCTTTCGCCACCCGGGCGACCAAAGCGACGACGGGAGCCGATCGCCAGGCGATCGCTCCCGTCGGACGAGCTGATTGGCGGGAGGGGGACTCACCATCCCCTTCAGTTACGACATCCGCCGGAGAGAGAGCGGGAAACGGGACTCGAACCCGCGACCCCAACCTTGGCAAGGTTGTGCTCTACCAACTGAGCTATTCCCGCGACACCGAATAAGCTACGCCGCCACCGGGACAGCGACAAGGGGCGCTGTGTGCGACGGGGGCGCCACCAATGACTGGTGACGCCCCCGCAGGTCACACCGGTGCACCACGCGCGCCACGGCGCTAGGGCAGCTCCGGGATGCTCGTGGAGAACTTGGCGTTCACGGCATCGATCACCAGGTTCGCGAGCAACCGGTGCGCGGCGTTGGCCGGGTGGATCCCGTCGAGCGACACGTAGTCGCCGAACGGCTTGGTGGGGTCGGCGAGGTTCGGGAAGGCCGGGATCTGGCCGGCCGTCCGCAGCGCGTCGAGCGCCTCGTTGGGGTCGACATATGCCCACCCAAGCGAATCGGCCTTGGCGTGGATGTACGCGTTGTACGAGGCCACGATCTGGCCGAGGGCCTGGAGCTCGGTCTGGTCGAGCACGTACAGCTCGCCGAGGAGGTTCGTGTGGTTGGCGAGGGCATGGCACGCGATCGTGTCGGGCGCCGTGCCGGCGCGGATGGCGCCGAGGATCGAGAAGTTGATGAACGACGCGGTCGTGGGCGTACAGCTCGTGTCGATCGTCACCGCCTTCTGCGTCACGGCCTGGATCGCGCCGGCCACCTGCGGATCGAACAACGCCGGCGCGGGGAAGAAGATCGGCGCATTGCTCACGTTCACCACGCCGATGAGCACTCCGCCCTTCACCGTCCCCCCCGCAGTGAGGGCGGTGATGGCCTTGGCGTAGCTGGTCTTGAAGGCCGTGGTGTCGGTGACGCCGACGGAGATCGTGTCGTTCCCGACGACCAAGCGCGGGAGGATCCCCGTGAGCGCGGCGGCGAGGACGTCGTTGTTCCCGATCCAGACGCTGACGAACGTCGGCTGCGCGTCGAGGGCGCGCGCGACCTGCGACTTGCCACCGAGGATGAACGTCGAGAGCGCGTTGCCGGCGCCCGGCGCCAGCGGGTTGGTGAGGTCCGCCACCGTGGCGCCGGGGACGGCGACGTCGTTGATCACCGCGGCGCCGAAGCGCGCGGAGCGGAAGGCGCAGTCGGTCGAGCTTCCGCCGCCGACGCGGTGGAGCGTGGCGAAGTTGTCGATCGGCGCGGGGCAGCCGGGCTGGGCGAACGCCGGGATCGTGAACTGCGCCCCCATCTGCTGCGCGACGAGGACGGGATACGCGCGAGCCTGCGTCGAGTCGTTGATCCCCCCCGACTGGAACCCCGCCGTGATGCTGTTGCCGAGCGCGACGTAGCTCGCGAACATCGGGTTCACCGGCTGGGGAGGGTTGACGAGGTCCTTCGTATCACTGCACGCCGCAAAGGTCGCCGCGAGCGCGAGCAGCGCCGCGCCGCGAGCGAGAGGTCTGGTGCGAAGCATCATCGAGTCTCCCGAGAGCAAAGCGTGGCGGTCAGAAGTTGGCGCGGACACTGAGCGAGAAGACGTTGGCGTTCAACTCGTAGAACCCGGAGTTGAGCATCGCGGCCGTCTGCGCGCGGGAGACGCGCTCGACGAGGCGCCCGCGCCGCCCGCTCGTGTCGACGTGGAGGTAGCCGGCGTCGAGCGTGTAGTGCGGGGTGAGCGGGACGCCCAGGCCGACGGTGTAGTTGCGGCGGTCCATGTCGGGGAGGAGCGGCGTCACCGTGACGTCGGGGGCCGGGGTGCGGACGTAGGTGAAGCCCGCGCGCCCCTTGATTCCGATGGCGAAGGCGCGCTCCACGCCGGCGCGGATCGACCACGAGTTCCGGTAGTCCTCGATGAGCGTGCGGCTGAGCTGCGCGGCCGTTCCCTTGAAGTCGACCGGGAGCTCGTCGAACGTGGAGAACTGGGTCCACTCGAAGTCGGCCGAGATCATCGTGTTGAGGAGCCCGGAGTAGCCGACGCCCACCTGCAGCTGCGCCGGGTGCTTGATCCGCGTGGAGACTTTCTGGTCGTTGAGCGGCCCGCCCGGGGCGAAGGCAACACCGGCGAGCACCGCGTCGACCGGGGTCCCGGCGGGAAGGCCGAGCGGGTTCCCGGCGGCGAGGGTAAGCCCCGTGAGGACCTGCGCGAAGGTGGCGTCGGCGTCATCGTAGTCGAAGGTGAGCTGCGAGAGGTATCGCGCGCCCACCTGCCAGTCCTGGGTGATCTGGCCGTGGAGGCCGATGTTCACCCCCCACGCCGTCGCGCTCCCCTCGAGGCGCGCGCGGGCGAATTCGGTGCCTGCGGGGACGCCGAGCTGGCCGAACGTGATGGGGCCGCTCGCGGCCTGCTGGGCGAGGTCGAGCGACTGGCGGAGCTGCACCTGCGAGTAGCCGAAGACCGGTCCGCCGCCGATCGACCACCCCTTCGCGAACTGGTAGGCGAAGTTGGGCTGTACGTAGACCGTGGCGAGCGAGGCTTTCTGCGCCGAGAAGCGGCCGGGGAAATCGCCCTTCCACTGCGAGGTGAGGCCGTAGGGGACGTAGACGCCCAGCCCGACGGCCCAGCGGCTGTCCTTGGCCGTGTAGTTCACGAACAGGTGCGGGATGAAGGAGAGGGGGACGTCCCCGTCGTCGACGCGCCCGGTGGTGTCGGCGGTGAAGTTGCCGCCCACGTCGATCACGGCGGCGCCGAGGTAGGCGGACCATCCGGAGAGCATCGTGGCGGCGCCGGGGTTCCAGTAGATGAGCGACGGGTCAGCGCACGGCGCGCTGGTGACGGCCTGGCCGCGGGTGACGGCGCAGGTGCCGAGCTCATTGAGCTGGAACCCCTGCGCGCGGAGCCCGAGCGACACTGCGCACAGCAGGAAGGTGAGACTGCCGACGAGACGATCGAGCCTCATGTGCATCCTCCTTGGCGTCGGGCGATGCCGCGGTGCTGGAGCGTCGAGAGACGGTTCGAGGAACGCGGCGGGTGGCACGGGGGTTCAGCCGGTGTGACCGGCGGTGGGTGGCGGTGGCGTGCAGACGGACGCCGCGCACTGGGTCGCGCGGCGGCGTGTAACACTACGTTTACGCGCGGAATTCGGGAAGATCGGCAAACTCCCTACGGGCGCACCCCGAGCGCGTGGACGGCGTACCAACTGCACCACGCGAGGAGGCCGGCGAGGGCGGCGTCGCCGCCGTTGGCCACGGCCCGCCCCTCGGCGTCGACGATCTCCGCGGCCACCCCGTTGTCGAGCGGCGCGCGGCGGAGCCATTGGAGGACGGCGCCGGCGTCGGGGCCGAGGAGGCGGGCGCACTGTAGCGCGAGCTCGTGCGGCACGACGCCCAGCCCGCGGACCGTGCGGCGGTAGATGGAATCGAAACGTTCCACCGCGTCGTACAGGGGGAGCCAGTACGCGGAGGCGTTTGGGTCATCCTCGGTGTGCACGCGCCCGGCGAGGTCGATCGCCGAGGCGAAGGTGACCTTCCCTTCCCGCTCGATCGCGAAGTGGCGGCGGAGCGCGGCGCGCACCGCCTCGGGGTCTTCGACGGAGCGCGCGCTCTCTTCATCGAGCGTGCGGCGGAGGACGTCGAGCGCCTGGGCGACGACGGCGTTGCCGTGGAGGGTGAAGGGGTACGGCGCCGGGGCGCCGGAGAGGGTGACCTCGGTGCTGTAGAGCGGGACGTGCTGGTCGCGGCGCGCGGTGAGGTCGTCCCACGAGGCGTAGAGCGTGTCGGCGAGGACGGGCTCCTCGACGATCTGGTCGTCCCCCGTTTCGCGGATGTAGCGGTCCGTGGCGAGCGCGAAGGAGGCGACCCCCTCGAGGGAGAAGCCGGGCTCGAAGAGGGTGCCGTCGAGGTAGTGGACCCCGTTCCCGGGCGCGTAGCCGTGCAGCTCGCAGGCGCGGAGGAGGAGCTCGCGCGCGAGCGGGGCGTCGGCGAGCTGGATGGCGGGGAGGGTCCAGGAGAGCGCCTCCCAGTCGCGGACCGTGACGCCGCGCCCGTTCCACGGCGCGCGCGAGCGCACGAGGTAGTAGTGCGCGTCGTCGAGGGCGCGGCCGGCGCCGTAGAAGTACGCGAACATGAGGTTGCGGTTCACGATCCGGTCGATGCCGTCGTGGCCGACGGTCTGCTCCATCTCCTGCAGCGCGGTGCGCGTGATGGACAGGAGCTCGTTCCACCCGCGCCGCCGCATCACGGCGACGGTGGCCTCGGCGCCGTCGCGCTCGGGCCCGGCGGCGATGTAGAACGCCGCGGTCCCCCGGCCGCCGGCGGCCACCACCAGCTCGCGCTCGATGGAGAAGCGGGGTGCGTCGGTGGGGGTGAGCTCGATGCGCGCGTCGCCGTCGGCCGCGACGGCGAGCGCGGCGAGCCCGGGCTGGGCGCTCCCTTCGAGCACGAGGACGTCGCCGGGCGCGGGGACGACCCGGTGCGCGTCGTCGGTCGGGCGCGGGGTGCGCACGCGGAGCTGGCGGTGGCCGAGCACCCCCTCGAGGGCGATGGCCACGCGCCGCGGCTCGCTCCCGCGGTTCTCGACGGCGAGCGCGTACACCGCGCCGGCGATGTCGGCGTCGCGCCCGTGCGGCGCGAAGACGGTGCCGCGCACGACGAGCGAGTCGAGCGGGCAGGTGAAGGTGGGGAGCCAGCTCAGCGCACGCTCCCAGGCGAGCCCCTGTCCGCCGTCGCCGAGGCGGCGCGGGACGCCGTCCACGTGCAGCACCGGGCGGAAGAGCGGCGCACCGATCCCGTCGAGAAAGTCGGCGGAGCCGGCGAACTCCACGGCGGCGCGCGCGCCGCGATGGAGCACGCCCAACGCGTGCAGCGAGCCGTCCACGGGGTGGATGCAGGGCAACGCGAGCCAATGGTTCCCCGTGACCTGCCACGGCACGGCGGACTTCGGGAGTGCGTTCACGGCCATATCTGTGTCGCTCGAAGAAAGCGGCGGCCCGGGGCCGCCGACGCCACTGGGAGAATACACGGGCGGGGACGCGCGCGAAACTGCGCCCGGGCGCGCTCGGCCCCGGACGCGTTGACAAGGCGATCCCGGGATGGCACTCTACCGGCCGACGATCACGACGCGCACGCGCCTCGGCTGCGGTGCGCCCTCCTCACGTTGCCTCGAGCGATTCATCGCGTGCTGTCTCTTTCCCCCCGCCGCGCTCCCTGGTGGCTCGTCGTCCTCGCCCAGGTCGCGCTCGCGGCGGCGCCGCTCCACGCCCAGGCCGCGCTCGGCTTCGGCGACGACGCCACTATCCCCCCGGCCGGGACCGTCCGCGCCGGGTTCCAGAACATCTGGACGCGTTTCGACCAGCGCTTCGTCTCCTCCACCGGCGCGTCGATCGACACGCGGTCGCAGATCCGCCGGACGCCGATCGCCCTCGAGCTGGGGCTCACCAACCGCCTCTCCCTCGGCGTGACGGTCCCCTCCGTGGGAACGCGCGTGACCGCCACCTACTTCGCCGACACGGCCCCGGCCTTCCACGCGGACTCGCAAGCGGCGTACGCGATGAGCGGGATCGGCGACGCGACCGCGTCGCTCAAGCTCGTGTGGCTCCGGACCTTCCCGGACAGCGAGCGGTACCGCCCGCGCGGCGTCCGGCTGCGCAGCGCGATCACGGTCACCGCCCAGGCGGCGACAGGGCTCCTGCCGCACACGTACACGCCGTTCGGCATCGGCACCGGAACGCGCGCGAATGCGATCGAGGTGGGGTCGCAGTGGGACCTCATGATCGGGCCGAGCTTCTGGGTGAGCGCTGCCGGACGCTACCGGCGGTACCAGAGCGACACGCGCGTCGTACGCGTCGCGCCGCCGGGGGACCCGTTCTCGACGGACGTCGGCCCGGTGGAGGTCTCGCGCCACCTGGCACCGATGTACCAGCTCGAGGTGACGCCGCGCGTGGCGCTCGGCGAGTACTTCGCGATCGGGGTGCAGTACCAGTACCGCCACAACGGGCGCGCCACGTACGCGGGGACGAACGACATCCCGATCACCGCGGACAGCACGCTGCACCTCGACGCATCGGTGCTCGAGCCGGGGTCGGACCTGACGGAGCAGCGCGTGGGGTTCGGCGTGGTGTACTCGTCGGTGTCGGCGCACGCGGTGGGGCGCGGGAACTACCCGTTCGAGATCACCTTCCAGCACTTCCGCACGGTGCAGATCTCCGGCGGGCGGGTGAAGCCGTCGGAGTACCTGGTGTCGGCGCGGTTCTACGTTCGGCTCTGGGGGGGGAAGCCGCAGCCGGCGGCGGTACGGTAGCGCCGGGTCAGCGCCGCGTCCGCGCGCTCCGCCCGCCGACCTTGGCCGGCTCCTCGGGGCGGGCCGCCTCCAGCAGCTCGCGCGCGTGGGCCAGGCTCACCGCGCTCTCGGGATCGCCGCCCAACATCCGCGCGATCTCCGCGACCCGCTCGTCGCCGACGACCACGCGCGTGTCGGCCGTCGTCACGCCGCCGCGCGCCCCCTTGGTGACGACGATGTGATGGTGCGCGCGCGCGGCGATCTGCGGGAGGTGGGTGATCGCCAGCACCTGCCGGTGCGCGGCCACGCGGCGCATGGTGTCCCCCACCTGGAGCCCCACGCGTCCGCCGATCCCCGCGTCGACTTCGTCGAACACGAGGGTGGGGACGCGGTCGAGGCGCGCGAGGATGGTCTTGAGCGCGAGCATGACTCGCGAGAGCTCCCCCCCCGACGCGACGCGCGCGAGGGGGCGAGCCTCGTGCCCGACGTTGAGCGCGACGCGCAGCTCGACGTCCTCGCTCCCGGTCGGGGCGATCTCGGCGCGGGGGGTGAGGGTGACGAAGAGGTGCCCGTCGGGCATCCCGAGCTCGGGGAGCACGGCGTCGACTTCGCGCGCGAGACGCTCCGCGGCCGCGGTGCGCATCTCGGTGAGCCGCGCGGCATCGGCGGCGAGGGCCGCGCGCGCGTCGTCGCGGCGCCGCTCGAGCGCGCGGAGGTCGAGGTCCGCAGTGTCCACGAGATCGAGCTCGGCGCGCGCGCGGCGGCCGGTCTCGAGGACGTCGGCGAGCGTCGGGCCGTACTTCTTCGTGAGCCGGAAGAGCAGGTCGCGCCGCCGCTGCACGTCGGCGAGCCGCGCGGGGTCGAGCTCCACCGCGGCGGCGTAGTCGCCGAGGGTGCGCGCGAGCTCCTCGAGGGCGTAGTAGGCGCTGTCGTACAGCTCCTGCACGCGCTCGAGCGACGGGTCGATCCGCTGGATCGCGGCGAGCGACCGGTGCACGTGCGCGAGGCTGGGGAGGATGGCCTCGTCGCCGCTGTCGAGCGCCGCCGCGATCCCTTCGGCGAGGGTGCGGAGCTCGTCGGCGTGCTCGAGGCGGCGGGCCTCGTCCTCGAGCTGCACGTCTTCTCCCTCGCGGAGCTTCGCGCTCTCGATCTCCTCGACGACGTGCCGGAGGTAGTCGGACCGCCGCTCGGCGTCCTGCTTGCGCCGGAGGAGGGCGTCGATCTCGCGGGAGATGGCGGCCAGCTCCTCGGCCCGCGCGCGGACGCGCGCGGCCTGCTCCGTCGCGCCGCCGAACGCGTCGAGGATGGCGCGCTGCGACTCCGCGTCGAGCAGCGCCTGCGC
>JADGGM010000670.1 GCA_019689955.1 Gemmatimonadaceae bacterium | reverse complement strand
GGCTCGGGTTGATAGGCGACCGCTTCCTGCATCCGCGCGCGCACGCCGGGATCGATGAAGCGCGAGAGCTGGTCGATCGAGTAGTCGGCCCCCCAGCGCGAGCTGTACGCGTTCATCGGGTAGACCACGGTCAGATGGTGCCTGGCGCGGGTCATGGCCACGTACATGAGGCGGCGCTCCTCCTCCAGCTCCTCGGTCGTGCGCATGGCGCGCGAGAGAGGGAAGCACCCGTCGACGGCCGTGATGATGAACACCGCATCCCACTCGCGCCCCTTGGCGCTGTGCACGGTGCTGAGGCCGAGCGCGTCGTCGCTCGTGCCGGAGGGGCCGGCGAGGTCCTGCGTGGCCGATGGCGGCTCGAGCGCCAGCTCGGCGAGGAAGGCGGCGCGGCTGGGGAAGCTCGCGGCGATCCGCTGGAGCTGGTCGAGGTCGGCGAGGCGCGGGTCGGGGTTGTCGTAGCGCTCGCGGAGGATGTCGTCGTACACGTGGCGCAGGAGCTCGATCTCGGCGGGGACCGGGTGCTCGGGAGAGCGCTCGCCGAGCGTGTGGAGCGCGTCGAGGAGCGCCACGAGCGCGGCGTGCGCGGCGCGGGCCCGCGGCGGCGGGGAGAACGCCGCCAGCGCGCGCGGGTCCCAGCCACGCGCGGCGATCGCCTCCAGCGCCGCGCGCGCCGTGGCATCGCCCACGCCGGGGAGGAGGAGGAGCACGCGGTACCAGCTCACCTCGTCGCGCGGGTTCTCGAGGATGCGGAGGAAGGCGAGCACGTCCTTCACGTGCGCCGCCTCGAGGAACTTGAGCCCGCCCCACTTCTCGAAGGCGATCTTGCGGTTCGTCAGCTCGATCTCGAGCGCGGCGGACATGTACCCCGCGCGAAAGAGCACGGCGATCTCGCGGAGCGGGGTCCCCGCCTCGTGCAGCTCGAGCACGCGGTCCACGACGTACCGCGTCTGCTCCTCCTCGTCGCGCGCGGTCACGAGCAGGGGGCGCTCCCCCTCGCGGCGTTCGGTCCAGAGCTGCTTGGTGTATCGCTCTCGCGCGCGGGAGATGAGGGTGTTCGTGACGTCGAGGATCGGCTGCGTGGAGCGGTAGTTCCGCTCCAGCGTGATCACCGTGGCGCCGGGGAAGTGGTTCGGGAAGTCGAGGATGTTGCGGATGGTGGCGCCGCGGAAGGCGTAGATGCTCTGCGCGTCGTCGCCGACCACGGTGAGGTTGTTCCGCACGCGGCACATGCCGCGGAGGATGCGCGCCTGGAGGGCGTTGGTGTCCTGGTACTCGTCGACGAGCACGTGGTCGTAGAGCGCGCCGAGGCGTTCCTGCAGCTCGGGGGATCCCTCGAGCATCGCGGCCCAGAAGAGGAGGAGGTCGTCGTAGTCGACGAGGTTGCGCTCCTCCTTGCGCGCGGTGTACGCGGCGAAGATGCGGCGGAAGTCCTCGGCGTGCTCGGCGTACTGGGGGAGCTCGTCGGCCAGGATGTCGGCGACGGGGATGTCGGTGTTGACGTGTCGGGAGTAGACGTGGTGCAGCGTTTCTCTCTTGGGGAAGCGCGATTTCTTCTGCGCGTAGCCCAGCTCGGCGCGGGCGATCCCCATGAGATCCTCGGCGTCACCCTGGTCGAGGATGGTGAAGTCTTTCGGGATGCCGGCGCTCTCGCCGTAGGTGCGGAGGAGGCGGTGCGCGGTGGCGTGGAAGGTTCCGCCGTGCACGCGGCCGCTGGCAGCGCCCACGAGTCGCTCGGCGCGGCCGAGCATCTCCTGCGCGGCGCGGCGAGTGAAGGTGAGGAGGAGGATCCGGTGCGGCGGGACTCCGCGCGCGAGGAGGTGCGCCACGCGGTAGACGAGGGTGCGCGTCTTCCCGGTCCCGGCGCCGGCGATGATGAGCAGCGGCCCGTCGCCGAAGGTGGCGGCGGCGCACTGCTGGGGGTTGAGCTCGGCGGTGAAGTCGACAGGCATGGGGCGCGGGGCGGGGACCCAGGCAATTTAATGGCGGCGGCGATCGCCTGATGGGGCGATCGCCTGATAG
>JADGGM010000669.1 GCA_019689955.1 Gemmatimonadaceae bacterium | reverse complement strand
TTGTGTATAAGAGACTGGGATGAGGTAGCTCGGGGCGGCGGGGGGATCAGGCAGTCGCGGTGAGCCCGGCGCGCGGGTCCCTTCGTCGAGTTGGAGCCCGACCATCGGGCGAAGAGTCGTTCGGGGGGCGTCTGGTCGTGATCACCAGGGCGCCCACTTCTGCGCCGCGCATGTCATACTTGCGGGCCGCCCCCGGGCCGATCACCATGCGCACGCTCGCGATCTTCGCGGAGTCCGCAGCGCGCAGCCACTCGCGGGCGGGTCCCCCGTCCGGGACCAGGCGCCGCGCGTAATCGCAGACCGCTCCACCGATGCGCCGCCCGTCGACGATCACGGCCAGGCGCTCGCCGGCGCGCGGGCCGAACGATCCGGGCCCATCGATCTGGACACGCCCAGGGACTGGCACTGGGACCTGGGCGCGTAGCCGCGCTGGGCTGAACGCGCCCGTGGCCAAGAGTACCATGACTGGCACGAGCCTGCGAAGTCGCATTCGGCCTCCGATCGCATTCCGTAGAGTACTGCGGGAGAGCGCTGCGGGAATAACCAGGATACAGCGGGAATGACCGGGGGCGTAGCTAGAACATTCACCCAATTCTCCCCAGGCGAAACTCCCCTTTTTGCCCTGTTTTACTTCAATGCGCTCATCCCCAAGCTGACAATCCTCTGAATCAACTCCCCATACCCCATCCCTGCGCTCTTCGCCGCCGACGCCACTTCTTCCGACTCGCTGATGTCCGGATTCGGGTTCGCGTCCAGGAACCACAGCACTCCATCATTGTCCAGCCGGTAATCGATCCGCGCGTACCCCGACAGCTCCAGCACCCGGTAGATCCTCCGGCTCAACCGCCCGATCTGCGCTTCCATCGGCTCCGGCAGATCCGCCGCCTGTAACCTCACCCCCCGGCGTGCCTGATAGCTCAGGTCGTGCTTCACCTTCGCCGTCGCGATGAGCGGCTCGTTCGGCGCGATCTTCTCGATCACCAGCTCCCACGTCGGCAACGTCTGCAGCCGCGTGTTCCCGAGCACACTGCTGTACAGCTCCCGCCCATCAATGAACTGTTCCGCGATCGCGTCCGTGTGCACGTTCTCGTGGATGAACCGCACCCGCTCCGCCAGCTCCTCATCCGTGTCCACGAGCGACGCCCGCGCGATCCCGAGCGACGCGTGCTCCGTGAGACTCTTCACGATGAGCGGGAACCCGAGCTTCGGCGGCCGCTTCACCCGCCGCCCCAGCGGAAACACCGCGAACGCCGGGATCGGGATCCGGTGATACGCCAGCAGCTTCTTGCTCAGCGCCTTCCCCCGCGACAACACCAACCCCCGCGGATTGCACCCCGTGTACGCCACCCGCATCAGCTCGAGGAAGCTCACGATGTTGTGATCGTAGAGCGCGTTCCAATGGAACTCCTCGAGCAGGTTGAACACCACGTGCGGCTCGAGCGCCGCTACCGCGTCGCGGATCGGTTGCAGCTCGTCCTGCACACCGAGCGGCAGCACCCGATGCCCGAGCTTCTTGAGACACGTGATGACATCGTACTCCGCGCGCCAGCGCAGAATGTCCTTCTCGTCCTGCCCCTCGAGCGATTCCGGCGGGACGTGGTCCGGGTACATGAGCGCGAGTATGCGCAACCGCTTCATAGCGCGATCCACTCCCTGCGCCGGCTATACCGGAAGTGCATGATCTTCACGGCGAGCAACACCGCGAAGTTCGTGATGAGCTGCCGCTCCGACCCCACGGCCCGCAGCTTGAGCTCCCGGCACCGCGCGATCATGTCCGACAGCACGGCGTCGAGCGTAAGCTGAAACTCGCCGCTCCACCGCGCCACGAGCTGGCGGATCACCACGCGATGCCGCCGCAGGAACGCCGACGCGGCCTCGTGGTGCCGGTCTGCGGGATCGCGCGAGAAGAGCCGCAGCAGATCGCTGTCGTAGATGTTCGGGAACTCGTACACGTACCGCTTCCGGCGCTCGGCGGAGTGGGCGGCGCGCGGCTTGCGGGTGCGGTGGGGGGGGGGCCCCCCC
>JADGGM010000668.1 GCA_019689955.1 Gemmatimonadaceae bacterium | reverse complement strand
ACCGCGCTCCCACGCCGGTGGCCGAGCTGCGTCGTGGCACGCGCTAGAGCGAGCGCATCGGGCTCGGGGTGGGCGGGCGCTCGTAGCGCTCGCGTGCCGCGCGGATGTCGGCGAAGTGCTCGACGACCCAATCGTCGAGCTGCGCCATCGTGTCGGCCAGCGACAGACCGAGCGCGGTGAGCCGATACTCGACGCGCGGTGGGCTCACGCCGAAATCGCGCCGCGACACCAGGCCATGCGGCTCCAGCGCGCGCAGCGTCTGCGTCAACACCTTCTGCGAGATCCCCTCCACGCCGCGCAGCAATTCCGCGTTCCGGTGCGGACGTTCGCGCAGGAGCGGCAGGATCAGGAGCACCCACTTGTTGGCCACCAGATCGAGGACCTGGCGCGATGGGCACCCCGCGTCCCACGGGTTCGCGCGCACGCACACCGCCCGGCGCGTGGGCTCCTCGCGGCGTGGCGGCGCGACGAGCGCCGTCGACGCAGACGCGGTGGCGGTCGAGTGAGACATGGTACGGTTACCTGAAGGTGCGTACTGGATGGGGCGACGGTCGCGCATACACTCCACGGTGTGCGGCGCCGCGAGCCGCACCCGTGGCCGTGCGGCACACGGCCGCTCGGACTACGCTCGATCAACGGTCCCCATGTCCACTTCGTTCCGTGCTCTGCATTCCTCCGAAGCGCCAAACTCCGCCGGAGGACGTCCGACGTCCGCAACGTCCACGCTCGCGCCACACGTCGATCCCCGCGGCGCCCCCTACGCGGTGTGGATGCTCCGTGTCGCCCTGGGCCTCGTGTTCCTGGCCCACGCGTACGCGAAGGTCGCGGTGTTCACGCTCCCGGGGACGGTGGCCTTCTTCGCCGACCATGGCTTTCCCGGCTGGACAGCGTACCCGGTCTTCGTCGCGGAGCTTGCCGGCGGCGTGGCGCTCATCGCCGGCGCGTATGCTCGCTGGGCCGCGATCGGGCTGGTCCCGGTGATGCTCGGCGCGCTCACCGTCCACTGGCCCAACGGCTGGTCGTTCACCGCCCCGGACGGCGGGTGGGAGTACGTCGCGTTCCTGATCGTGATGCTGCTGGTGCAGGCGCTGGCGGGCGACGACGCATTCGCCCTCCGGCGGTCGCCCTGGCTGAGGTAGCGCCGCGTCCAGCACAACGGCCATTCCGCATGGCCGTGGGCAGAATGACCTCGGACAGATCGTGCGGGAGTCAGCCCGTCGCGGCGTAGATCGTAGCCGGGGCGTCCAGGGCGGTCGCGCGGCGCTCTCTCCCGTCTCGAAGAGACGTTCTGGCGGGGCGATGCGCCTGAGGGTGACCAATTCGGTGCTCGGTTCCAGAAACGACTCGAGCCAACGGGCCGTGGCCCGTTGGCTCGCAGTAGCAGGGGCGGGACTCGAACCCGCGACCCCGGCATTATGAGTGCCGTGCTCTAACCAGCTGAGCTACCCTGCCAGGGGAGACCGGAAATTAATCCCCCCACTCCCCTGGTGCAACGCGTCCCACTCGCGTCGCCGGTCGCTCGCTCACCCCGCGCGCCGCGCCGCGGCCCGCTTCCGCCGCCGGGCCGCCGCCGCCTTGATCTGGCGCGCCTGGCTGGGCTTCACGTAGTGCCGCCGCCGGCGGAGGTCCGCAAGGATCCCCGAGCGCTGCACCTTCCGCTTGAAGACCCTGAGCGCGTGGTCGATCCGGTCGTTCTCGTCGAGTGTGACTTCAATGGACATGTAGTGACTCCCAATACTAGTGAATGCGTCGATCGTGCCATCCGGGTCGTGCGTCCGGCGACGCGAGCACCCGGCACGCCGACGCATGCCGCAGGGCACGCCGCGAGCGAGGCCCGAGGAACTTACCCGATTGCCACAACTTGTGCGAACGCGATGCGCGCCAGCCAGTGCCCCTCACCAGTGCCACTCTCACCGCCACCCGATGCCGCTACCCCGGCGAGGACGCGACGAGCGTACGTGTGCTGGACGCGAGGGAAGATTGGCGCCCATGTGGGCTATCTTGATGAATGTAATACGATTACAC
>JADGGM010000667.1 GCA_019689955.1 Gemmatimonadaceae bacterium | reverse complement strand
CGGGGGGTAGGGGGCCGGCCTGCGCGCCGGCCTCGCCCGCGCCCTCGCGCTCGGCGCCTCCGCCGTCCTCACCGTCGACGCCGACGGCCAGCACGACCCCGCCGCCGCCCCCGCGCTGCTCGACGCGCTCGAGCGCGCCGACGTCGCCATCGGCGCGCGCGAACGCCGCGGTGCGATGCCCCTCGGCCGCCGCCTCACCAACGCGCTCGCCAGCGCCGCCGTCGGCGCGCTCGTGGGCGACGCGATCGCGGACGCGCAGTCCGGGTATCGTGCCGTCCGTCGCGCCGTGCTCGAAACCGTGCACGCCTGCGGCGACCGCTACGAGTTCGAGACCGACTTCCTCATCCGCGCCGGCCGGGCCGGGTACCGCATCGCCGCGGTCCCGATCCCCACCGTGTACGGCGCCCCGAGCCACTTCCGAGCCCTGCGCGACTCGGTGCGCGTCGTACGGACGATCTGGCACCATCGCTCCGGAGCGCTTCACTGATGCACCTGCTGTGCACCAACGACGACGGCATCCTCGCCCACGGGCTCGAGTGCCTCGTGCGCGCGGCCTCCACCCTCGGCGAGGTCACCGTCGTCGCCCCCGATCGCGAGCAGAGCGCGACCAGTCACTCGCTCACGCTGCACCACCCCATCCGCCCCGTCGCGCGCGGCGAGCGACGCTACCAGGTGGACGGCACCCCCACCGACTGCGTGATGCTCGCCGTCGAGGCGCTCATGCCCCAGCGCCCCGACTTCGTGCTCAGCGGGATCAACCACGGGCACAACATGGGGGAGGACGTGCTCTACTCGGGCACCGTCGCCGCCGCCATGGAAGGCGTCACCCTCGGCATCCCCGCGATCGCGATCTCCTTCGCCGGCGGGGAGCTGCAGGCCGACCCGTCGCTGCTCGACGATCAGGTGCCCGTCGTCGCGCACCTCCTCGCCCATCTCACCGGGCTCACGAACATCCCGCGCGACACGCTCCTCAACATCAACCTCCCCCCGCTCCCGGCCGCCGAGATCAAGGGGGTGCGACTCACTCGGCTCGGCCGGCGCGTGTACTCCGATTCGCTCGTGCGCATGCAGGACCCGCGCGGGCGCGAGATCTACTGGATCGGCGGCGGCTCCGCCGAGTGGAGCGGGGGCGCGGATTCCGACTTCCGCGCCGTGCGCGAGGGGTACATCTCCGTCACCCCGCTCAGCCTCGACCTCACCCACACCCGCATGCTCGACGACGCGCCCTCATGGTGGCTGGAGGTGCCGTGAGCCAGTTCCACGGCGCGCGCCGCCGTCTCGTGGAGCAGTTGCAGCAGTGCGGCGTGCGCGATCTCACCGTCCTGCGCGCCTTCGACCTCACGCCGCGGCACCTGTTCGTCCCGACCGGGATGCGCCACCGCGCGTACGAGGACAGCGCGCTCCCGATCGGGAACGGCCAGACCATCTCGCAGCCCTCCACGCACGCCCGCTACCTCGAGCTGCTCCGCCTCACGGGACGTGAGAAAGTGCTGGAGATCGGGACCGGATCGGGGTATCAGACCGTGCTCTTGTCGCACCTCGCTGCACAGGTCTTCTCGATCGAGCGCGTCGGTGCGCTGCTCGATCGTGCACGCGAAGCGATCCGCGAATCGGGGGCGCGCAACGTCTCGCTCCTGGTCGGCGACGGGACGCTCGGCTGGCGCGACTACAGCCCGTTCGACGCGATCCTCGTCACCGCGGGCGCGCCGTCGGTGCCCGCGCCGCTCGTGGAACAGCTCGCCGATGGCGGACGCATCTTGATCCCGATCGGTGGGCGAGAAGAGCAGACGTTGACGCTCGTCACACGGCGCGGAAGCGAGCTCGAACATCGTGACATCGGGCCGGCGCGGTTCGTCCCGCTCATAGGCACATTCGGCTGGCCGAAGTAGCGCCGCCGCTTTCCGTGCCGTCCCGCATTTCGCATATTGGCCGTCTGGAGACTTGATGCCCGATCACTCGGACGACGCCCAGAAGCCGCAGCGCCGCAGCCCGGTGCTCCCCCCATTCTTCGCGCCCCGTGCGCCGCGCCCCAGTAC
>JADGGM010000015.1 GCA_019689955.1 Gemmatimonadaceae bacterium | reverse complement strand
CCCCCCCCCCCCCCCCCCCCCCCCCGGCCGGGGGGCCCGCTGGACCCCCGGCCCCCCCCTCGGCGCATCCTGGAGCGAGGAGGAGCTTACTGCAGCAAGCGCTTGGGCTCGGGACGGGCCGCGTCGTCCTGCCGCGGCGCCGGCTCCGCGCTCCGCAGCCGCTCGCGATCGTCGCGCGGCGCGGTGATCTCGCTCGCGACCGAGCTCTGCACCTCGTTCAAGCTCTTCTTGAACTCGCGAATCCCCTTCCCCATGGAGCCCGCGATCTCCGGGATCCGCTTGGCCCCGAAGAGCAGGAGCACCACGACGAGAATGATGAGGATCTCGCCAAAGCCGAGATTACCGAAACCCATACCTGCCTCCTAAAAGAGCGATCTCGCTATGAGGTATGCCACGAGCACACCGAGGAGGCTCATCAACGAGACGTCCAGAGCAACGGGGCCGATGGCAAACTTGATGATAATCAAATCGAGCGACAAAGGCCCAACCGAGGGGGTCACCCCCGAGGTCAGGAATTCCTTGACCGCTCCCGCGGGGAGGAAGCGGCGGCTCACCTGGGTGAGCACCCCCCCCACGATGAACCCGATCGCCAGCACCAGCGCATGAAACCCCGGACGATGCTTCGAGGATCCTCTCGCCATCATTGACTCCGGTCCATGGCGTACGCAATGGCATCGTGGAGGGCGGCGACGGCCGGGGTGTCCGGGAGGCCGTCGAGTGCGGCCTCGGCCGCGCGGGCGTACTCCGCGCCCCTCCGCCGGGCATAGTCGAGCCCGCCGGCCTCGGCGACGATCGAGATCACGCGCTCGATCTGGTCGTCGCTGGGTTCCGGCGTGGCGAAGAGCGCCTCCACCTCGCGCCGCGACGCGGCGGACATGGTGCGCAACGCTGCAATGAGCGGAAGCGTCACCTTGTGCTCCCGAAGGTCGAGCCCCGTGGGCTTTCCGGTCACGGCGGCGTCGGCCGTGTAGTCGAGCAAGTCGTCGGCGACCTGGAACGCCATCCCGAGCTGTTCGCCGTACCGCGCGAGCTGGTCGCGATACGCGCCCCCGCCGGCCACCGCGCCGATCTCGCACGCCGCCGAGAGGAGCGAGGCCGTCTTGGACCGGATGAGCGCCTCGTAGTCGCTCTCCGTGAAGGCCAGCGCATCGAGCGCCGTGAGCTGCCGCATCTCCCCCACGGTCATCACGTTCGTGGCGTTGGCGAGGACGCGGAGCACATCGAGATCGCCGAGCTGCACCAGCTCCACCACCGCACGCGAGTACAGGAAGTCCCCCATGATCACGGAGATCTGGTGGGTGAAGAGCGCGTTGATCGTCGGCATCCCGCGCCGCAGCGTCGAGTGGTCCACCGAGTCGTCGTGCACCAGCGTGGCGAGGTGCACGAGCTCCACGATGGCGGCCAGCGTGACGTCGTGCGGCGCCGGCGCCTCGCCCACGCGGCTCGCGAGGAGGGTGAGCGTGGGGCGGAACATCTTCCCCTTCATCAGGAGCAGGTGCGCGTTCACCGCGTCGATGAGGGGAAGGTCGGCCGTGACGATGCGCCGCAGCTCCTCGCTCACTCGAGCGAGCGCGTCGCGAACCGGGGCCTGAATCTCGTGCAGCGTGGGGGGAGCGGGGGTGCGAGCCGGCACGGCGGTCGTCATTGCGCCATGCGCTCCACCGCGGCCAACCGCTCGCCGATGTCGCGGAACTGGATGTCGACCGCGAACACGCGCTCGTAATAACGGAGGGCGTCCTCCCACTTCCCCAGCGCTTCCGAGGCCACGCCCAGCAGGTAGAGCACACCGACCAACATGTCGTCCGTCGAGTCTTTTTCGTTGAGGGAGCGCGAGAGAATCGTGAGCGCGATCTGGAACTGCCCCTTCTCCACGAAGCACTGCCCGAGCGCCTCGTAGGTGCGCACGCGGTGCTCCGAGCCGCGGAGGGCCTTCTGGAACTCGGCGATCGCTTCGTCGAGGAGCCCCATCTCCTTGTACGCGACGCCGAGGTCGTAGTGGGCCTCGTGGTCGGTCTCGTCGACGTTCGCGGCGACGCCCTGCTTGAACATGTCGAGCATCTCGGCGAAGTCGACCTGCTCGGGGTCCTGCGGCTCCTCCACGTCCACGACCATGCGCGTGCTCTTCGTGGGGGAGTCCTCGCGCAACCAGTCGGAGAGGTTGACGAAGGTGTCGTCGCTGTTGGGCTCGGCCGTGCGCTGCGGCTCCGCGGCTTTCGCGGCCGCGGGGCGTTGCGGCGCGGGGCGCTGCGCCGGCGCCTTGGGCGCCGGGGGCGCCGGGCTGGCCGTCGGGCCGCTGGGGCGCGGAGCGTTCCTCGCCGCGGCGCCGGGCGCGGGCGCGCTTGGACGCGGCGTGGCTGCGCTCGCGGGCGGCGTCGGCGCGGCGGGGCGCGGTGTCGGCGCGCTCGGGCGCGGCGCGGGGTTGGTGCGCGCACTCGGCGCCGGGGCATTCGGCGGCGCGACGGCCAGCGGGGCCACGCCCTTGGGCGGCACGCCGTTCCGCGCCGCAGGGGACGGCGCGGCAGGGGACGGCGCCACGGGGGTCGGCGTGGCCGTCGTCGGCTCGTCGGCAAAGGTGGCGAGCGCGGCGCGCGCACGCGCGTCGTTGGGCGAGAGCTCGAGCACGCGGCCGTAGACGGCGCGCGCCTTGTCGAGCTGCCCGGATCGGAAGAGGCACTCCGCGAGCGCGAAGTACGCGTCGGCGAGTCGCCCTTTGTCGTTGGCGCGGACCGCGTACTCGACGCGCTTCTGGTGGTAACGCACCGAGTTCGGCTCGACGTGGATCAGCTCCTCCGCGACGGCGCTCGCGCCGTGCAGGTCGCCGACGCGCTCGAAGCCGGCCATCGCGGCCTCGAGCTCGGCGAGCCCCGCGGCCCGCTCACCGTCCTCCAGCAGCGCCTCGCCGAGCTGCCGGCGGAGGTCGAAGTCCTCCGGCGCGCGCGCCACCAGCGCGCGCAGACGGTCGACGACGCGCGCGATCGGCTCCGGCGCCGGGGCCGGGGCCGCCGGACGCGCGCCGGACGGACGCGCACCAGGTTGGCGCGGCGCGACGGGGCGTTGCGGCGGCATCACCGGCTCGGGCTCGGGGAGCGGCTCGAGCGAGAGGTCCGGCTCGAGCGATGGCTCGGGCTCGGTCGGGTAGATCAGGTCGAGCGCCGGGCCGCCGTCGGGCGCGCCGACGTCGCCGGCGGGGAGATCGTCGGGGTAGATGAAGGTCAGGTCCCCAGACCCGCCACCCGCCGGCTCGCCGGGGAGCTCGGCGTCGAGCCGCTGGTCGAGCATCCCCGTGAGGCCGGCGCCGACGTCGGTGCCGAGCCCGGAATCGAGGGTGCCGTCGTCGAGCACCGAGGGGACGATGTCCAGCGGCGCGGTATCGAGCTCGCCGGGGCTCACCCCTCCCACGCTCTCCAACTCGGCGAGCGGGGGGACCTCCACGTTGCCGAAGGTCGACGACCCGTCGCCGAGCGATGTCTGCTCGAACCCGCTGATGTGGCCCGGGTCGACGTTGGCCACGAGGTCCGCGGCGCCCGCGCCGGTGGGGCCGACGCTCCCATCCACGTACCCCGACTCGGCGCCCGCGGCGGTATCAGCGGGGACGTCGAGCTCCATGTCGAGGATCGGGAGGTCGTCGTCGGCCATCGTCGGCGACGGCTCGGGAGCCGGAGCTGGCGGCGCGGAGCGCTGGGCCGGCGCACTTGGCGCGCCGCGCCCCGACGGGGCGCCCGGGGGCGGCTCGTCGTAGCTCACGTCGAGGAAGACGAGGTCGTTCACCTTCGGCGTCGGCCGACTCGTCGCCTCCTTCGGCTCCAGCTCCGGGTCGATCGCCTTCATGCGGTCGACCGTGGCCCGCGCCTCGCGCGTGCGCCCCTCGGCCTGGAACTTCTCGTACAGGAGCTGGAGCTGCTCGATCGCCTCCGCCTTCCGGTTCTTGCGGACCAACTGGTCCGCGAGCATCAGACGGATGTCGTCCTGGTCCGGGCAGAGATCAGCGAACTCCTTGAGCGCGCGAAAGGCCTCCTCGAGTTGCCCCATGCGCTGCATGCGGTCGGCGTACTCGAGGAAGTTCTGCTTGGCGTCGTTGATGAAGCCCTTCTTCGCGCTGATCTTCCCGAGCTTGTAGTAGACCGAGTTCCGCCCGGGGGCGTTGCGGAGGATCTTGTTGCAGAGCGCGATGGCGTTGTTGAAGAAGCCGCCCTCGGTGTAGAGGTCGACGGCGCGCTCGTAGTGATCCACGGCTTCGCTGACGTCGCCCTTGCGCAGCAAGAGATCGCCCACGCGGTTGTAGAGCGCCACGTCAGCCTCGTCGACGTGCTCATCGCCGAGCTCGGCGAGGATCTGCACGTACGTCTCGAGCGCTTTGTCGAACTGTTTTTTTTGCTCGTACTCGAGCGCTCGTTTTTTCAGCTTCGCGACGTTGGACATCAGCGCGTGGTGGGCTCCGTAGGCGAGGCGGCTGCGCTTCGCGCGTTGGGAGGCGAAGAACCCTGAAGATACCGCTAAGTCTCACGGCGGACAAGGTTTGCAGCGCGCCCGCACTCGTGTACAACGACTCCCGGGCCCCCTATAACGCAACGCTCACCATCAGCGCGCGATGCGCGCCATCCGTCGCCACCCGCCACCTCGCGCGCGACACCGACGACTGCGAGGGACACAGGGCGAGAACCGCGAGGGGGCACACGTCGACGACCGCGAGGGAGACGCGGCGAGGACCGGGAGAGGCACACGTCGATGAACGCGAGAAGCAGGCGATCCTGGGGAGGAGGTCTGATGGCGTAGTATCAAGACGCCTATAAGTTTGACATAACTGGCGCAAGCCAGGGCGGCGCCACCCCTTCCCTCCCCTTGCCCACGGCGCGGGGCGAGGGTCACGCCATCACGTCCCTCACTCGCGAGATCGTGAGCGGCGCCTGTGCCTCTCCGCGGCACGCGTAGAAGCACGCGTTGCAGTCGATCGGCTCGTAGCGGCGGAACGCGGTCCAGTGCCAGTCGCTCGGGAAATCGGGGCACCGCCGCACCTCGCCCATCGGGTTCACGTGGATCGTCCGCACGCCGGAGTAGCAGGGCTCGTGCATCGCATTCCGGAAGTAGCGCGGCACCTGCCGGAGGTAGTGGTCCGAGCTCACGATCACCCCGCGGTGGCGCCGCTTGAAGGCGAGCAGCTCGGCGATCACGGCGTCGAGCTGGGCGAGGTGCTCCGCGCTCAGCGCGTGCGCGGCGTTCCCGTTCTTCATCGCCGTGTACGTGCTGAACGAGACCCCCACGCCGAGCGCGTGCGCGCGGTGCACCAGCGGCACGAGCTGGTCCAGGTTCTCCCGCTTGATCACGGTGTTGAACCGGATGCTGTCGATCCCCTGCGCCTGGAGCCGCGGGATGGTGTCGAAGATCTTGCGCGTGAGCCCCGGGATCCCGCGCGCCGCGTCGTGGCGCTCATCGAGGAAGTCGAGCGAGATGTTGAACTGGTTGATCCCGGCATCCCAGAGCGATCGGGCGCGTTCCGGGGTGAGCATCGCCCCGTGCGTGATCACGGTGATGTACTTGAGCCGCACGGCGCGGGCGACGCCGGCCACCAGGTCCTCGAGGTCGCGCCGGAGGAGCGGCTCCCCCCCGGTGAAGGTGATCATGAGCGGGTTGAAGAACCGCGCCGCGTCCGCGAAGCTCTTCACCTCCCGCGCCTTCTCGGCGGGGTCGGTCTTCCAGTAGTCGCAGAAGTCGCAGTGGGCGTTGCAGCGCATCGTCACCTCGAAGTGGACGAGGATCGGGAAGCGCTTGAGGTGCAGGTAGGCGTACTTGGCCGCGAACAGCGGCACGTGCCAGGGCTTGAAGCGCTTGGAGAGCATCAGCCGAGCCGAGCGAGTTGAAGCATGCGGGGAATGTACGAGCACGGCGCCACGCGTCGCCAGCGGTCTCGACCCATCCCATGCACGCGCCGTACCACACAACGCAGACGGGCGCACCCGCAAGAGACCGCGGGTGCGCCCGTTCCCTTCCCTCGCTGTCGCGGCGCTCAGCGCTGGGCCACGACCCGCAGCTCCGGGTTCCCCGGATCGCTCTGGTACGACCAGTCGAGGATCACGAAGTCCTGCCCCACGTGCGTCACCCGCACGCCGCCGAAGTGGAGGCCGTCGGGCTCGTCCATCTCGAACACGTACCCGTAGCCGGGCGCCGCCTCGACCGCCGTGACGTCGAAGCCGTTCAGCGGCGCCACGTCGATCGACGTGAGGTCGGCCACGGGCTCGGTGCCGTAGAACGCGACCTCGGTGCCGGTGCGCACGGGGACCAGCCACATGGTGCCGTCGACGTCGCGGTCCACGTAGAAGTCGACGTCGGTCCGATCACCGCTCAGCACCAACCCGAGATACCCCGACGACGGGTCGTAGAACTTGAACCCGCTCCTGGCCAGCGACACCTGCTGCGCGTAGACCACGATGTTCCGCGAGTCGTAGCGCGGGGTGTCGTAGCGCGAGGCGCTCCAGTCGCTCTCGATCCCGCTCGTGTTGATCGCGCTCACGGCGAAACAGCGCGGGACGCCGTTCGGGAGCCCGGAGGCGATGAAGTCCTCCGAGACCGTGGTCCCCTCGAGCACCCACGACGACCCGCACACGCCGTGGTCGAGGTCGTACGAGGTCGAGTACACGGCGTAGTAGCTGAACAGGTCCGGGGCGGACGTGCGCGCGTTGCTCGACCACGACAGCTCGATCGCCTCGTCGAGCGAGAAGGAGATGAGACCGGTCGGGGCATCGAGCACCGAGCTCGGGCCGGTGGGCGACGACGTCGAGCAAGCCGATAGCGACAGCCCAGCCGCGGCGACTGCGACGACAGACCAGCGCATGGATGGCTCCAGTAAAGAGGTTCCGACCCTGCCTGAGGCAGGTTGCGCACCGGGGCGTGCGCAGCCGGAAGTTGCGCCGAAGCAACGCGTTAGCGATTTGGGGGTGGGCCGCACTGTCCGCGCCGGGAGACACTTTCGAGTCTGTCCGATGCGACAACGGCCCGAGGGAGACGCTCGCGCCCCGGGGCGCGTCACCGCGGGCGCGAGGCGCCGCGCGTCGTCACGACGCTACTGCGAGCAGATCGACGTGGTGCACCGATTCGTGTTGCGGTGGTAGTCGAACCGGAGGTTGGGCTCCGCCTTGAGCGAGATGAAGAAGCTGAAGGCGAAGTTCCCGGTCGGCGCGCGCGAGAAGCTCAGGTTGGCGCGCCAGTCGTGCATGTCCCGCTGCAGCGCGACCAACTGGTCGGAGAACTCGTGCCGCTCGAAGTCGTAGCCGGTCTGCCACTGCATCGCCCAGTTCGGCGTGAGGTTGAACGACACGTTGCTCCGCAGCGTGGTCTGCGCCGCCGGGATGAAGATCTGACCGCCCGAGATGTCGTTGGTCAGCGTGTCGCGCGGGGCGGGCTGGTTCAAGCAGCTCTGGTACGTGGCGGGGAAGGCGATGAACTGCTGGCAGAAGCTCCGCGGGTCGTACACCGTGGCCCCGGCGACGGGGCGGCTCCGCGACGAGGTGAAGGTGAAGCTCGCGGTCCACCCGGCCGCGGTGTTGATCTCCGGCTGATAGCGGTTACGTATCGGCCCCGCGTTCAGCGGCCGCTGATTGAGCCCCTGCGCCGCCGACGACGTGTCTCCCCCGCCCGGAGCCGCACCGGTGGTGTCGGACCGTGCCTGCGCCGTCTTGTGGCCGAAGATGCGGGCGATCATGGCGAACGGGTTGTTGTCGCGGCCGAGCGTGAGCGACGCGGAGATCCCGGTCCGGAAGGGCTTGAAGCGCGCGCTGTCGCTGTTGATGTCCCCCTGGAAGAGCGAGTAGTCCACGCTCAGGTCGAGCCCCGGGAGGAGGTCCGACGCGACGCGGTAGCTGAAGGTCGGCGTCGCGATCCCGCTCAACCCTTTGCGCTTGCGCTCGAAGTCGTAGGTGAGCGAGCTGAAGTTGAGGGTGAGGAGCTTGATCTTCTCCCCCCCTTCCGGGTTGGTGTCGCTGGGGCTGTGCAACTTGGCCTCGAACGTCTGCGACAGCCCCAGGGTGAGCGCCATGCGCTGGAGCCCGGTGATGGTCGAGGCGCGCGAGCGGTTCTGCGCGCGCAGCAGGTCGTCGCTCACGTGGGTGGCCGGGGCGTAGCTGAAGCTGATCTGCGGCTGGATCGAGTGCCGGATGCGCGTGAACGGGCCGAAGCCGGGGAAGAAGCCGAACAGCGTGGGCGACGACGACAGCGTGTACTGGAACGTCTTCGACTGGTGCAGGAAGCGCCCGCCGCTCAACGAGGAGCGATACCAGAACCCGGTGCTGGGGTCCGCGTTCACGATCGCGACCGAGGGCGTGAGGTTGAGCGTCCCCTGCAACATGACGGGGAGGCTGATCCCGGTCTGCCAGTCGATCGACGTCGAGTATTTCCGCGCGAAGGTCCGCGTGCCGATGATGTCGCCAGTCTGCACGTCGACGAGGGTGAAGCGGTGCGGGAAGTCCTCCTCGTTATCGGTGACCTGGAAGCTGTTCTGCCAGTTGAAGCCGCCGATGCGGAGCGGGGTCTGGAACGAGATCGTCGTGGTCCGCTGGTCGGCCTTCACCTGCGTGCTGTCGAAGCCGATCGGGTTGTCCTTGGGCTGGAAGACGAACGGGGCGATGTCGAGGTTGAAGGTCTGCGTGTTGTTGAGCGAGAGCTGCGGCGACCAGAGGAGCCACGAGGTGATGTTCACGGGCTTGGTGCTCACGCTCAGGTTGGGGAAGTTCTGGTTGACCTCCTTCCGCCCGGTGTACTGGGTGCGCGTGCCGCCGAGGCTGAAGTTGGCGGGGCCGAGCGCCTTCTGGAAGTTGAGCGCCGACGAGATGGTCGCGAGCGTCTGCGCGACGGTGTACGCCTGGATGGCGGTGGTGCTGGTGTTGCTCGTGTAGTTGATGTTCGCGTTGACGCTGCTCGACTGCGAGAACTGCTGCTGGTGCTGCCACCCCAGGTCGAACTGGGTGCGCCCGTCGCTGAAGGTCGAGTACGACGTGCTCACCCGCCCGTTCATGAACCGGTCGAGCCACCGGTACTGCCACTCGGCGTTGTAGCGCGTCCAGCCGATGTTGTTGGGGTCATCGCTGTTCCCGCTCCGCCAGTCGAGGGAGACTGTGGCATCCATGTAGTCGTTGAGCGCGAAGTAGTAGCCGATGTTGTCGATCTCGCGCGTGTCGCCGGCGGAGGAGCGGATCACGTCGGCGAGGCCGAAGCGGGGGGTGAGCACCCCGCTATGGCGCCCGCCACGCATGTCCTGGAAGATGAAGGGGAGCCACATTACGGGGACGTCGCCGATGTAGAGCACCGCCGGGCGCGCCACCATGAGGTGCTTGGAGACCATCTTGATCTCCTTCGCCTGGAAGTGGTAGTGCGGGTACGGGAGGTCGCAGCTCGTGATCGAGCCGTCCTCGGCGTACGACACGCTCCCACCGTGTCCCGTCGTGTCCCCCTGCACGGCCCCCTTGTCGGTGGCGATGTACCAGGTCTGCCCTCCCTGCGCGGACGAGGTGCTCAGCTCGCGCACGACGCCGTGGCGGTGCACCAGGTCGTACTCCATCCCGCCGAGCGCCACGAGGTCGGAGGTGCCCTGGCTGGGGTCGCGGAGGACGATCGTGTCCTTGGGCGGGGCCGCAGCGCGGACGAGCTTGGTCGAGTCGTTGTAGACGATCGTGTCGGCGACGAGGATGGTCTGCTCGCGCTGGACCGCGCCATCACCGGCGAGGCGGAGGGTGTGGTGCTCCGCGTCGAACACCGCGCGCTTCCCCTGGTAGCGTGTGACGATGTACCCCTGCCGGCTCATGAGGGCGTTCATCGTCGAGTCGGGCTCGGCCCACTGGACGAGCTCCTTGGGGGTGCGGCTGGAATCGGCGGCCGCTGTGTCCCCCGGGGCGCGGCGGGCACGCGGCGGGATGTACTGCCCCGTGTCGAGCTGCACCGTGTCGGGTCGCGCCGGCGGGCGGGCAGTCTCGGTGGGGACCTGCGCGAAGACGGCGCTCGGAACCGCGAGCGCCGCCAGGACCAGCCAGCGGACCATTACGCGGTCGCCTCGTGTCCCGCGGCCGCGGCCTCGGCCTCGCGCTGGGCCTCACGCCGCATTCGCCGCCGGTGCACGAAGATCGTGAGCACCACGCTGATCTCGTACAGGAAGTACAGCGGCACCGCCATCGCCACCGTGGTCCAGATGAGGTCACCCGGCGTGAGGAACGCGCCGATGATCACGCACACCACGAGCGCGTGCCGCCGGTACCGGTTGAGGAATTGCGGCGTGACGATCCCGAGCGCGGCGAGCGCGAGGATCACGATCGGGAGCTCGAAACAGAGCCCGAACGCGAGCGCCATGCTCGTGGCAAAGTTGAAGTACTCCGACGCGGTGATCATCGGCTCCAGCGCGGCGGTCTGGAAGCTCATGAGCCATTCCACCGCGAGCGGGAGCACGACGAAGAAGGCGAGGCTGACGCCGGAGAGGAAGAGGAAGGTGGCGAAGAAGAAGAGCGGCACGACCACCCGCTTCTCTTTCCGGTAGAGCGCGGGGGAGATGAACGCCCAGAGCTGATAGATGATGACCGGAAGCGCGATCACGACGCCGAGCACGATCGAGGCGTTGAGCACGATCGAGAACGGGTCGCCCGGGTGCGTGTAGACGAGTTTCCGGCCGTGGAGGTACGGGAGGATCGGCCGCTCGAGGAACTTGATGACGTCGAACTGCATGAGCACGGCGAACGCCACGCCGACGCTGATGACGACGGCGAGCAGGGACCAGATGATCCGCCACCGCAACTCCTCGAGGTGATCGAGGAAGGGCATCTCGGTGCTGTCGTGGTCGATCATGGACGGCTCCCTGCGACTCGTTCGGTGCTGCTTACTTCATCGCGCGCAGACGCTCGCGCGCGAGCGCGGCCTCATCGGACCGCGGGTACTTCTGGATCAACTGATTGAGCATGGCGCGTGCGCCGGTGAGGTTCCCCTGCTGCTCCATGTAGAGCCCGCGCTTGTAGAGCGCGGTGGGCGCGCGTGGGGAGGTCGGGTACTTCTCGACCACCACGGCGTACGCGGAGTCCGCGGCCGCGTTGTTCCCTTCGGCATGATACGCTTCGCCGAGGTAGAACTGCGCGTCGGGGGCGATGTCGGCAGTGGGGTATTGCTGGAGCAGCGTCTCGAGCCCAGTGCGCGCGGCCGCGGGGCTCCCGCGGCGGAGCTGCTCGAGGGAGAGCTGGAAGAGCTGGTTGGGTCCGGGGCTCGCCGGCTGCGCCCCCGTGGGCGCGCCTTGCGGGCTCGCCGGCGCGGCGGCGCCGCTGGGGCGCGTCGCGGCCGGAGCGGGCGCGGCGTTCGGGTTCCGCTCCTCGAGCTGGGCGCGCAGCTCCTGGAGGCGGCGCTGGCTCTGCCCGGTGAGCTCCTGCACCTGAATCAGCTCTTGCCCGATGTTGTACAGGTCCCCGCGCACGTCGCCCTGCATCTTGATCACGCGCGCGCTCATGACGCCGAGCGAGTCGCGGACGAGGCCGAGCGAGGCGATGACGCGGTCGAGCTGCGCCTGGCGGGCCGAGTCGGCCTGCGCGGCGCTCGCGCGCATGGCGTCGAGCTGGGACTGCAGACTACGCACATCTTCCCGCGTGGCGAAGCACGCCCCGGTCGCCAGGAAGGCGACCGGGGCGAGCCGCCGGAGCATGGCTCTCATTGGACTCCCTTGATGTCGTCGGCGCCGGCCGTGATCTCGAACTCATCACGCCGGTTCTGCGACCACGCCGACTCGTCGTGCCCCTGAGCGACGGGGCGCTCCTCGCCGTAGCTGATGATCTCGATCCGGTTGTCGGCAATGCCATGCTGCGTCAGGTACCGCTTGGCGGCGGCGGCGCGGCGCTGGCCGAGTGCCTGGTTGTACTCGTCGGAGCCACGCTCGTCCGTGTTCCCCGCGATGCGGATTTGTACCCCGGGATTCGCGTTAAGGATCGGGATCTTCGCGTCGAGCGCGGCCTTGGCCTCATCGGTGAGGGCATCGCTGTCGAAGTCGAAGTGGATCACCTGCGTCAGGGTGTTGACGGCCGCATCGTGCGCGGCCCGCAGGCGATCGGCCTCGGCCTGGGCACGGGCGATCGAGTCGCGCCGCGCCTGCTCCGCGCGCGCGATCGAGTCCTCACGCGCCCGAGCAGCGTTGATGCTGTCCTGGTTGGGGGCCTGGACAGGCGCCGGTGGGGGCGCAGGGGGCTGCTTCTTCGAGCACGCCGCGGCAGCGGCGACCGCCAGAAGTGCAGCCGGAACGACGCGGGTCTTACCAATCATGTCGATCTCCGAGGTGTGAGTGTGTAGGTCGGAATGGGACGAGCGGAGCACTCACTGCACGTGGTCGAGCCAATGCGACCACGCCCCGAGCCGCGCGCCCGCGGCGTGAGTCAACTGCCGTGCGCGCCCCGACTCGGTGTCGAGCACGAAGAGCTGCTTCACTCCCGTGCGCGATGATGTGAACACCAGATGCCGGGCATCCGGCGCCCACGATGGATCCTCGTTCACCCCTTCGCTCGTGAGCTGCTTCACCGTCCGGTCACGGAGCGAGATGGTCATCACCTGGAACTGCCCGTTGAGCAGCGACTGAAAGGCGATCAGCCGTCCATCGGGCGACCAGTCCGGGTTCGAGCGATAGTACTGGTCGCCGAAGTTGAACGGCGTGAGGAGCTCCACGTTCGAGCCGTCGACGTCGGCGGTGTACACCTCCGGGTGCCCGGAACGCCCCGAGGTGAACGCCACCCGCCCGCCGTCGGGACTGAAGCTCGGCGAGATGTTGTCCGTCCCGCGGCCGACGGTCACGCGCTGTGCACGGCCGTTCCCGGCGAGCGACGCGATGTAGATGTCGGTCCCGTTCTCATCGCCGTGCGCGTAGGCGATCGATTTCCCATCCGGCGAGAAGGCGGGGGTGGTATTGAGCCCGCCCGGTGTGGCCGCGAGCGTGCGTGACGATCCGGTCACGAGGTCGTGCACGATGATGTCCCACCCCCGCCGCTCCAGCCGGCTGTACGCGATGTACCGCCCGTCCGGGCTCCACGCGGGCGCGAGGACGGTCCCTGCGTCGCTCACCGCGCGCTCGCCGTAGCCGTCGCTGTCTATAACGTACACGCGATTGCCGCGCACGTACAGGATGCGCGTCCGCGCGATGCCGCGCACGCCGGTGATCCACCGCTCGATCTCGTCGGAGATGCCGTGGACCGCCATCCGCCACTCCGGCGACTGAGGGGCGCCGGAGAGCGAAAAGTCGCCGGTGCGCACGGCGCGCTTGGCCGTCACGTCGTGGATCACCACGTGCACGCCGAGCGGGCCCACCGCGGCCTCCACCAGCGCCGCGGCGCCGAGCGATTTCCACACACCATAGTTGATCGCGCTCCCCCCTCCCCCGGTCTGGGTGGACGCGGTGGACGTGATGGCGTCACCGGTGATCACCTCGATCCGGTCGCCGTAATCGAGGTCGCGCTGCAGGATCGCGCGGACGCTGTCGCCGTCCGGACCCGTGACGGGGAGCACGACGACCCCGGGTTTGGTCCCCGGCTGATACGTGAGGCCAATGCGCACGCCGCGCTGCGTGGTGGTGTCCTGCGCCGGTGCCGGGCGCGCGGCGAGGGTGAGGAGCGCCAGGGCGCAGACAACAAGGGCTGATCGTGGCATGCTAGTGAAGCACTCGCGGGTCGAAGCTGAAGATGACGGGGAGCACGTCGTCCGGGAACTCGCTCGGCAGGGGGCCGAACGCCTTGACTTGCGCCGCCTGGTCCACGGCGCCCTGGCATTCGAGGTCGAACGCAAAGTTGCCCGATCTGGTGAGAAAGCGGAACCCGCTCACCGACCCGTCGCGGCGGATGAGGAACATGACCTCCGCGCGCGCGTCGGTGTTTCTGGGCGGATTGAAGCGCAACGCGATCTGCCGGACGATGTTCTCGAGGTACCCGGGGAACGGGAAATCCACCCCTTCGGTACGCACGGTCGCCACGTCGGTTCCACGGTCGCCGGTCGGCCCGCCGCCGGCCTTGGGGGGCGCGGTCTCGGGCTTCGGC
>JADGGM010000666.1 GCA_019689955.1 Gemmatimonadaceae bacterium | reverse complement strand
CACCCCCACCGCTGCGCAGCAGGCGGCGATCGACGCGCTCACGGCGGCGCAGGGCGGGGAGGTGTTCCTGCTGCACGGGGTCACGGGGAGCGGGAAGACGCTCGTATACATCGAGTTGCTGCGGGACGTGGTGCTCCGGCGCGGGCGCGCGGCGATCGTCCTCGTCCCCGAGATCGCGCTGACGCCGCAGACGGTCGACCGGTTCCGCGCCGTCTTCGGCGACCAGGTGGCCGTGCTCCACTCGGCGCTCAGCGATGGGGAACGCTACGATGCCTGGCTCGCGCTCCAGCGCGGGGAGAAGCGCATCGCCGTCGGCGCGCGCTCGGCGATCTTCGCCCCGCTCGAGAACGTGGGGGCGATCATCGTCGACGAGGAGCACGAGGGGAGCTACAAGAACGGCGAGACGCCGCGCTACCACGCGCGCGAGGTCGCCGTGCTGCGCGCGCGCACCGACGGCGCGGTACTGGTGCTCGGGAGCGCGACGCCGAGCCTCGAGAGCTGGCACAACGCGGAGATCGGGAAGTACCGCCTCCTCTCGCTCCCCGCGCGTGTGGGCGCGGGGCGGCTCCCCGCCGTCGAGGTGGTCGACCTCCGGCACCTCACGAAGCCGGCCGTCGATGGCGTCGCGCGCGTCACGGACAAGGATGGCGGCGCGCGCGCGGCGTTCCGGCGGGTCTTCAGCGAGCCGCTCGAGGCCGCGCTGGGGGAGCGGTTGCAGCGCGGGGAGCAGAGCATCCTCCTCCTCAACCGCCGCGGCTACGCCGCCTTCGTCCAGTGCGAGAGTTGCGGCGACGTGCGCAGTTGCCCCAACTGCAGCATCAGCCTCACGTATCACCGCGCCCCCGAGCGCCTCGTCTGCCACTACTGTCAGCACGAGGAACCGACCGCGCCCACCTGCCGCCGGTGCGGCGGCGTCACGGTGCGGCAGCGCGGGCTCGGGACGCAGCAGGTGGAGCGGCTCCTGGCCGAGCGCTATCCGTACGCGCGCATCGCGCGCATGGACGTGGACACGACGAGCGGGAAGTGGGCGCACGCCGAGATCCTCGACCGCGTCGCGCGCGGGGAGATCGAGATCCTCCTGGGGACGCAGATGATCGCCAAGGGGCTCGACTTCCCGAACGTCACGCTCGTCGGGGTGATCGACGCCGACGTGGGGATCAACCTTCCCGACTTTCGCGCGTCGGAGCGGAGCTTTCAGCTCCTGAGCCAGGTGGCCGGGCGCGCGGGGCGCGGGCCCAAGGGAGGGGAAGTGATCATCCAGACGCGCGTCCCCGATCACCACGCCGTGCAGTGCGCGGTGGCGCACGACTATCACGCGTTCGTGCGCGCGGAGCTCCCGGCGCGCCGGAGTCCCCCGTACCCGCCGGCCATTCGCCTGGCGAACGTGGTGTGTAGCGGCACGGCGGAGGAGCCCACGGCGGAGCTCGCCCTCGCGGCGGCCGACTGGCTCCGCGAGCTGATCGCGGCGCGGCGGGTCGCGGGGGTCACGGTGATCGGCCCCGCGCCGTGTCCGATCGACCGGATCAAGCGCCGGTGGCGGTGGCACCTCCTCCTCAAGAGCGAGCACCCGACGCCGCTCACGCGCGTCGCGCGCTACTTCCTCGAGCGGTTCGACGTGCCGAGCCGCCACGAGCTGCGCATCGCCGTGGACCGTGACCCGGTGAGCGTGCTCTGAGCGGCGCGCGGCGCGACGGGGCGGGGAGGGCATTCCGGTGCCCAGGATGTTTCCCTGCGGACCGGGATCTCGTCTTTGGGGCAGCGGTTCACCGCTGTAGGCGTGCTCTTACTTCGTCGCGTCCCGACCATGGTCCCCCGAGCTCTCCGCTGGCTCCCGTGTCTCTTGCTGGTTACCGCATGCCGCGAGCGCCCGTCCGCGCCGCGGCCGGCGGCGCCGGGCCCGCGCGGGTTCTCGCCCCTGGAGCTCGATGCGGTCACGTTCATGGGACTCGGCGCCGCCCGCGCCGGCGACGGCGCACGTCCCGCGGATCGCTCGCCTGCGCTCCCGCCCCCGCCCCCGCCCGCGCGCGCCCCCCCGAA
>JADGGM010000665.1 GCA_019689955.1 Gemmatimonadaceae bacterium | reverse complement strand
CGGATCAGACCGCAACTGTCGGCACGAGCGTGGCGCAGGAGATCGAGACCATCGTCACGCTGAGTGCGGCGCCGAGCGTGAGCTCCGGCGGCTCGATCTTCCTCAACCGGGCCGCGGGGAGCACGGGGGTGAGCGCCATGCGCCTGTGGGGCCCGTCGACCGTGGGGAGCTGGAGCGGGACCGGTACGCTTCCGAACGGGTGCCCCTCGTTGAACCCGGCGAACCCGGAGGACGGCGACCATGACGGCGTCCCCACGTCGATCACGATGACGTTCGCGAACCCCCCGTGCAGCGTCACCCTGAGCGGCGGCGCGACGCTGAGCCTCACGGGCGCGCTCGCGGTCACCGACCCCGAGCCGGCCGACTCCGGGCTCGCGTTCAGCGCGACGGCGACGAACCTCAGCGTCGCGCTCACCAACGCGGCGCAGACGCAGTCGATCTCCGAGACTCACAACGGCGGATGGAGCGCGTCGGCGTCCGCTGAGGGGCTGTCGGTCGACTACAACATCACCACCACGATCGCGGCCACGGGGCAGCCCGGCACGACGATCGTCAACGCCTGGACTGCCGCCTTCACGCCGGATGTGGGGCAGTCGCTCTTCATGGGTCACGCGCTCCCGCCCGGCCTGCTCACGGCGTCCGGCGCGCTGAACGTGACGCATGCCACCGATGCCTTCGCGCTGACGCTGACCACCACGACCCCGCTCCACTACGACCCGGAGACGTGCAACGGCGGCCTCTCCCAGTTCACGAGCGGCGAGGTTCATGCGGCCGTGACCGGCACCGCCGCGCACGGCTACGTGCGCATCGTGTGGCATGACTGCGCGACCCCGACCTACACCTTCATCGCGACGAACGCCTGAGCGGTTCTCTCACGCCGTGCTCCGCGAGGCCGGGCGCCACTGCCCGGCCTCGCGTGCATCGTGGGGCCGCCCCGTGCCGCGTCTCACCGTCGGTCCTGGCACTGGACGCTCACGGGGGGGCGGTTCTCGCAGGCGATGGATTCGTTCATCCCCTGGGCGATGGTGCCGCACGCGGTGCTCTGCGCGGCGCGCGCGGCCTCGGCGCGGGAGGCGGCGGAGGCGGTGGCGCAGTTGCGCGCACCGCCGTACTCGGCGCAGACGCGGCAGGTGGCGCGCTGGCTCCCCAGCGTGGACCAGAGGAGGAAGATCACCATCCCCACGATCACCAGCAGCGCGACGAGGCGCCCCGCCTTCATTGGATGTGCCCCTCGGCGGCACGCTTCGTGATCGGTGGGGCGGAGGAGGGGATGGCAGGCGCTAGGGCGGATCGACGGTCGCCGCTCATGGTGTCCTCGTGTGGTGTATGTACCGATGCGGCCCGAACATGGGGCGCGGCGTCCATTGCGGACCTCGCTCCGGGACGCTACGTTCCAACGCTATCTTTCTTTGTTTCCTCACATTCGCCAGGACGTGACGTGGTCGAGGTCGTGGTCGGAGAGAACGACAGGCTCGATGTGGCGCTGAAGCAGTTCCAGCGCAAGGTGCTGCGGGCGGGGGTCCTCCAGGACCTGCGGCGCCGGCGCCACTACGAGAAGCCGAGCGAGGCGCGGCAGCGCAAGGCGGGAGCGGCCCGGCAGCGCGCCGCGCGCGCACTGCGCCGCGCGAGCCGAGCGTCGCGGACCTAAGGAGAGACATGTCGAAGCAAGACGCGATCGAGCTCGAGGGGACCGTCACCGAGGTGCTGCCCAACGCGACCTTCCGCGTGGCGGTGAGCGACACCCACACCGTGCTGACGACGCTGGGGGGCAACATGCGGCGCTTCCGCATCCGCGTGCTCGCCGGCGATCGGGTCCGGATCGAGGTGTCGCCGTACGACCTCACGCGCGGCCGCATCGTCTTCCGGCACAAGAACTGACCGCCGATCGAGGGGAGCGGCCGATCCGCTCCGCTCGATGGCTTTCGGGCGTCACGCCGTCTCCAGGCTCGCCGCCGGAAGGCGCAGCACGAAACAGCTCCCCCCCTCGGCGCGGTCCACGTACGTGACCGTCCCCCCCTGCGCCTCCGCCAGGCGGCGT
>JADGGM010000014.1 GCA_019689955.1 Gemmatimonadaceae bacterium | reverse complement strand
GCCGTGCGCCAGTCGCGCGGCGACATGGGGCCCGGCGGATACGGCATCGGCGGCGGCGCGCTCGGAGGCGGTGGCGCGCTCGCCGGGGGCGCGGAAGCGCGCCGACTCGTCGCCGAGGCCGACGCCGGAGCGGCGCGGTGCTCCCAGGCCACCTTGCCGCCCACCACGTCGCGCATCTCCCCCGCGCTCCCCCAGCGGTCCTCCGGGCGCTTGGCGAGCGCGCGCTCCACCGCCGCCACGAGCTGCGGCGGAAGCCCCGGGCGCAGCTCCGCGAGCGGGCGCGGGGCCTCGTGGATGTGCTTCATCATCATCGACGGCGTGTTGCTCGCCTTGAACGGCAGCTCCCCCGCCAGCATCTGGTAGCCCACCACGCCCAGCGAGTAGATGTCGCTCCGGCCGTCCACCTCGCGGTCCCCCAGCGCCTGCTCCGGCGACATGTACGCCGGCGTCCCGACCGCGACCCCCGTGACCGTGAGGCGCGAGTCCACCTCCGCCGCGCGCGCGATCCCGAAGTCGGTGACCATGGGGCGCCCGCTATCGCGGTCGAGGAGGATGTTGTCCGGCTTGATGTCGCGGTGGATGACACCGTGCGCGTGCGCGTACGCGAGCGCGTCGGCCACGTCGTGCAGCACGCGCCCCGCCTCCTCGGGAGGGATGGGGCCGCGCGCCAGGCGCTGCGCGAGCGTCTCCCCCTCGACCAGCGCCATCACGAAGTAGACGAGGCCGTCGCGCTCGTCGACCGTGTAGATGGGGACGATGTTCGGGTGGCTCAGCTGCGCGGCGGTCTGCGCCTCGCGGAGGAAGCGGCGCCGCACGTCCTCGCGGAACGCGAGCTCCGGGGGGAGGACCTTCACCGCCACCGGGCGGCGGAGCCGGAGGTCGGTGGCGCGGTACACGATCGCCATCCCGCCGCGTCCGATCTCCGCGTCGATGTCGTACATCTCGCCGACCGCGACGATCACGCGGTCGCGCATCGGGTCCGTCACACGCGATGCCGCCCCCCGGGCACCGCGGCGGAGACGCCCGCAGCGCGCCGGGCTTCGTCCACGCCGCGCACCGCGGCGTCGACTTCCTCGGCCAACGACCGCGCCCGCTCCGTGAGCACCGTGATGTGCTCGCTCACCCCCGCCACCCCGCCCGCGCGGAGCCGCAGGACGTCGAGGCGCATGTTCTGCAGCGCCAGACTACAGCTCTCGAGCCGCGAGGCCGTCTCCGCGCGGCGCCGCGTCGCGTCGGCCAGCGCGCGGCGCTCCCGCTTGAGCTGCGCGAGCCGCCGCACCCGCTCCTCGCTCCCGGCCACGTCGAGCGGGTTCGCCTGCGCCTCGAGCAGCTCGATCTGCTCCTCGATCCGCTCCATCCCGCCGGGAGCGGCCACCCGGTCCTGCTCGACGAGCCGCGTGGCGAGCGACCGCACGCGCTGGTACAACCCCTCGGCCGCCGGGATCACACCGTCCACGAGCCCGCGGTCCGACTTGGGGAGCGCGTTCACGATCTGGATGATCTCCCCCCGGTCCTGCTCCGCGCGCCGCACCGTGTCGTTGTACGGGCCGAAGTCCACCCCCGCCGTGATCGCGCGCGGCGGCGCGCTGGCCGCGCGCGGAAGGCGCGGCGCGCGCTCCCGCTCCTTCCCGCGCCACCGGTCGAGCACCCCCCGCGCCTCCTCGATCGTCTCCGTGGCCACGTCCACCAGACGCCGGTCGCGCGGCTGGCGGAACACGTCGCGCCAGTCGTACCCCGCGGACCAGAGCTTGGAGTACTTGTACGCCATGACCATGCTCCAGATCACCGTGATCGTCATGAAGTCGGAGCTCGTGAAGATCGCGGCGATCAGGATCACGGCGTTCACGAAGAAGAACTTCGCGAAGCTCGTGCGGAACCGCTCCACCTCCGGCGCGGACCAGCGGGCGATGTCGTCCGCCGTCGGCGTCGTGTACTGCCCGGCCCCCGCCGGCACACTCGTGCCACCCATCCCGTACGTCGGGTACGGCGGCACCGGGAGTGGGGAGGCGGTGGGGAGCGTGGAGCGCGCGGCCGTCCGCCCCGTCGGCGCGCTCATCGGGACCGTACCGGCCGGCGGCGGGGGCCCCATCTCCCCCGCGAGCGCGATCGCGAGCGCCGACGCGCTCGGGAAGCGACGCTCCGGCTCCTTCTCCAGGAGCGTCATCACGAGCATCGCCAGGTCGCTCGGGCAGTCGGGACGGAACTGGTTGATCGGGGGCGGGGCCTCGGTGATGTGCTTCATCAGCATCGACGCCGTGCTCGACGCCTGGAACGGGAGCTGCCCCGTCAACATCTGATAGGCCACGATCCCGAGCGAGTAGAGATCGCTCCGCCCATCGATCTGCCGGTCCCCTGCCGCCTGCTCGGGGGACATGTACGCCGGCGTCCCGATCGCCACCCCGGTCGCGGTGAGGCGCGAGTCCGCCCCCTCCTGCACCGCGCGCGCGATCCCGAAGTCCGTCACCATCGCCCGCCCGCTCTCGCGGTCGAGCAGGATGTTGTCCGGCTTGATGTCCCGGTGGATCACCCCGCGCCCATGGGCGTAGGCCAGCGCCTCAGCCACCTCGCGCGTGATCCGCTGCGCGTCGGCGATGGGAAGCTGGTGCTCCTCACTCAGCCGCTTGGCCAGCGTGACGCCGTCCACGCACGCCATGACGAAGAACACCAGCCCCTCGCGCTCGTCAACCGAGTAGATGGGGACGATGTTCGGATGGCTCAGCTGCGCGGCGGTCTCGGCCTCACGCAGGAACCGCGACTTGATCTCCCCCCGAAAGGCGAGCTCCGGCGGGAGGAGCTTGATCGCCACCACCCGCTTGAGACGCCGGTCCCGTGCGCGGTACACGATCCCCATCCCGCCGCGCCCCAGCTCGCGATCCAGCTCGTAATGCGCCGAGAGCGCACGCTCGGCGAGCGCGCGCAGCTCAGCATCAGAAGATAGGGCAATGGGATCGGGCACGGCGTGTCCTGGGGGAATACAAGATGCTTAGTGTATCACTCGCGCCGGTATCTGAAAAGACGATCCGGCCGCACTGGCAGTACCACTACGTCAAAGCGACGGCAGGAAGTTGCAAATCCTGCCGGGGTGGCGTAACTCATCCCTGAGCGGGAGGAGCGGAACGGCGAAACTGTGGTACGCGCTTGAGATAGCAAACGGCCACCGCGGCACGGAATGGAGCCTGCGGGCTCCTGACCGGCGCCGAACGTCCGGAGAGCAGTCATCTACTTGGATACTCTGAATATGGCGCAACGTCAAACTTTGCCCGTGCTGCCGCTCCGCGGAACGGTGATCTTCCCCGGGCTCACGACCCCGATCGCCGCGGGCCGGCCGGGAACCCTTCGGGCCATCGAGGCCGCCATCAAGGGGAACCGGCTCGTCTTCGCCGTGGCACAGCGCGACAACACGGATGAGCCGAACCCCGACATCCTCTACTCGATGGGAGTGATCGCCCGCATCGGGCAGGTGCAGCGGGGGCTCGGCGGGGTGCAGCTCCTCCTCCAGGGCGAGGAGCGGGCCACGGCCCTCCAATACAGCATGACCGACCAGTTCCTGAGCGCCGTCGTGATCCCGGTCGAGGAGATGAACCCGATCGACGAGCACGACCCGGCGTTCGAGGCACTGCACAAAGAGGCCCGCGAGCGGGCGGCCGAGCTCGGCGAGAAGCGCGGCCTCCCGGAAGAAGTCGTCCACCAGGTGCTCGACGCCGTCACCGAGCCGGGGCGGTTCGCCGACCTGGTCGCCGGCTACATCGAGCTGAGCGTGCCCGAGAAGCAGGGACTCCTGGAGACGCTGAGCGTCGAGGAGCGCCTCCGCCGCGTGCTCGTGCACGTGCAGCGCCAGATCGGGCTGCTCGAGGCGCAGGAGGAGATCAAGTCCCAGGTCCAGGAGGAGCTGGGGCAGCGCCAGCGCGAGATGTACCTGCGCGAGCAGATGAAGGCGATCCAGAAGGAGCTGGGGGACGACGACCAGACGCGCGAGATCGAGGAGCTGCGGGAGAAGCTCACCAAGCTCGACCTCCCCAAGGCTGCCCGCCAGGAGGTGGAGCGCGAGCTCGGCCGCCTGGAGCGCGCGGGGCGTGAATCCATGGAAGCGCAGGTGATCCGCACGTACCTGGAGTGGATCGCCGAGCTGCCGTGGAACACCCGCTCCGACGACAACCTCGACCTCGGCCACGCCAAGACCGTGCTCGACGAGGACCACTACGGGCTCCCGGACGTGAAGGACCGGGTGCTCGAGTTCCTCGCCGTGCGTCAGCTCCGCGCGCAGGAGCTCGCGGCCGAGGTGGAGAAGACCGGAGAGTTCCCCGCCGCCAAGATCCGCCCCAAGAGCGACGAGGCCAACCCCGCGCTCAACGGCGGGGAGGACGACGACCGGCAGATCACCGACAAGCGGGAGGCCAAGGCGCGGGCCATGGCGCGCGGCCCCATCCTCCTCTTCGTCGGCCCGCCGGGCGTAGGGAAGACGAGCATCGCCAAGTCCATCGCGCGGGCGCTCGGCCGCGAGTACGTGCGCGCGGCGCTCGGCGGCGCGCGCGACGAGGCCGACATCCGCGGCCACCGGCGCACCTACGTCGGCGCCATGCCCGGCCGCATCATCCAGGGGATGAAGCAGGCCGGCACCAAGAACCCCGTCTTCCTCCTCGACGAGGTGGACAAGCTCGGCGTCTCCTTCCAGGGTGACCCGGCGAGCGCGCTCCTCGAGGTGCTCGACCCGGCGCAGAACGACACCTTCACCGACCACTACCTGAACGTCCCGTTCGACCTGAGCGAGGTGCTCTTCATCGCCACGGCGAACTTCATCCAGAACATCCCCGCCCCGCTCCTCGACCGCATGGAGGTCGTGGAGTTCTCCGGCTACACCGAGCGGGAGAAGGCGGAGATCGCCAAGAAGTACCTCATCCCGCGCCAGCTCGAGGAAGCCGGGCTCGCCGCCAAGGGGGTCAGCTTCACCGATGACGCGGTGATGACGATCGTCTCGAACTACACGCGCGAGAGCGGCGTCCGCCAGCTCGAGCGGCAGGTGGGGGCGGTGGCACGCAAGATGGCGCGCAAGATCGCGGTCGGCGAGGCGACGAACCTCACGATCACGCCCGAGGACGTCCGCGAGCTGCTCGGCCGTCCGAAGGTGCACCCCGAGCGCGCCGCCGAGGAGAACGAAGTGGGCGTGGCCACCGGCATGTACTACACCCCGGCCGGCGGCGACATCATGTTCGTCGAAGCGGCGATCCGCCGGATGTACGGCCCGCCGCCGTCGGACAGCGCCCAGGTGACGGGGCTCGGCTCCGTGTCGCTCATCCTCACCGGGCAGCTCGGCGACGTGATGAAGGAGTCCGCGCGCGCCGCGCTCACCTACGCGGCCACCCACGCCTCGCGGCTCGGCATCCCCGACGACCGCCTGGGGAACGTGGAGGTCCACATCCACGTCCCGGCCGGCGCCATCCCCAAGGATGGACCGTCCGCGGGCGTCACCATGGCCACCGCGCTCGTCTCCGCGATGTCGGGGCGCGCCGTCCGCAAGGATGTGGCGATGACCGGTGAGATCACGCTGCGCGGCCGCGTCCTCCCGATCGGTGGCCTGAAGGAGAAGGTGCTCGGCGCCCACCGCGCCGGCATCACCACCATCATTCTCCCCAAGGAGAACGAAGCCGACCTCGAGGACATCCCCGAGGAAGTGCGCAAGGTGCTGTCGTTCCACGCCGTGACCACGCTCGACGAGGTGTTCGACATCGCCCTCGTCCCCGAGGACCACGAGGTGGAACCCACCACGCGCACGCTCATGGAGGACGTCGACGATGCAGCCCACGTGCGCGCGGCCGCGGGGCGATGATGCCCCGCGGCGCGGCGTATTGACAGCCGCTCCCGCTTCCGCTAGCCTTCGGGACGCTTCACCATCAACCGACTGACGACACCTCGCATTCGATGACCTTCCGTTCCGCGACGCGCTCGTGCTGCTGCTGCGTGTGTCTGTGTGCCCGTTCCCTGGGGAGCGGTCGCCGTCGCGGAGCGTTGTCCGGAAGGTCCGGATGATATCGATCTGAGTCTGCATCGACGCTACGTCACAGGCCCGCTCTCCGCCATGGAGAGCGGGCCTTTTTTCGTGCCGTACACCAGGCCGAACACGAGGAGAGCGCGTGACGATGGACCCCGGGCCACCTAGCAAGGTCGAGATCATCAAGACGACGAGCGACGGACTGCGCGGCCCGCTCGCCAGGGAGGTGGCGAGCGCGACGTCGCACTTCTCGGAGGAGGCGCGCCAGCTGCTCAAGTTCCACGGCGCGTACGAGCAGGACGACCGCGACCAGCGGCGCGCACGCAAGGATGCCGGCGAGGAGCCGGCGTACCGATTCATGGTGCGCGCCAAGCTCCCCGGCGGCGCCGTCACCGCGGACCAGTACCTGGCCTTCGACGACATCGCCGGCCGCTACGCCAACGGCACCCTCCGCGTCACCACGCGCCAGGACTTCCAGCTCCACGGCATCCTCAAGGGCGATCTCAAGGCGAGCATTCGCGCCATGAACGATGCGCTCGTCACCACCCTCGGTGCGTGCGGCGACGTGGTGCGCAACGTGGTCGCCTGCCCCGCGCCGCTCCACGGCGCGCTCCGCGACGAGGCGCTCGCGATGGCCGCGCACCTCTCGGCGCACCTGCTCCCGCGCACGCGCGCGTACCACGAGATCTGGCTCGACGGCGAGCCCGTCGCCTCCACGCGCACGGAGCCGGAGCACGACCCGCTCTACGGGACCAGCTATCTCCCGCGAAAGTTCAAGGTGGGGATCGGCTTCCCGGACGACAACTGCTGCGACGTCCACAGCAACGACCTGGGCTTTCTCGCCGTGGTCGCGGACGGACGCATCGCCGGCTACAACGTGCTCGTGGGGGGCGGGCTCGGGGCGACGCACGGGAAGAAGGAGACGTACCCGCGCCTCGCCTCCGTGCTCGGATTCACTCTCCCCGAGGATGCGCTGAGCGTCGCCCGGGCCGTGGTCGCGGTGCACCGCGACTACGGGGACCGGAGCAACCGCAGGCACGCGCGCCTCAAGTACGTGCTCGACGACCGTGGGCTCGAGTGGTTCCGCGGCGAGGTGGAGCGCCGGCTCGGACGCGCGCTCCCGGTGGCGCGCGATGTGGTGGTCACGGGGATCCACGACCACCTCGGCTGGCACGAGCAAGGGAACGGCGCATCGTTCTACGGCGTGTTCATCGAGAACGGCCGCATCCGCGACACCGAGCAGTCGGCGCTCCGCACCGCGCTCCGCGAGATCGTCGCGCGCGTGCGCCCCGGCGTTCGGCTCACACCGCAGCAGAACCTCCTCCTCACCGACATCGCCGACACCGACCGGGCGCTCGTGGAGCTCATCCTCGACGACCACGGCGTGCGCACCGTGGATCGCGTCTCGACCGTGCGGCGGTGGGCGATGGCGTGCCCTGCGCTCCCCACGTGCGGGCTCGCCATCGCCGAGTCGGAGCGCGCGCTGCCGGGCGTGCTCGACGCGCTCGAGCGAGAGCTCGCCCGGCTCGGGCTCGCCGAGTCGCCGTTCACCGTGCGCATGACCGGGTGCCCCAACGGGTGCGCGCGGCCGTACACCGCCGACATCGCCTTCATCGGCCGCTCCGCGGACCGGTACACGGTGCTCGTCGGCGGGAGCCTGCTCGGCACGCGGCTCGCCGCCACCTACGCCGATCTCGTCCCGCGCGACCAGCTCGTGCAGACCGTGCTCCCGCTCCTCGAGCGGTACGCCGCCGAGCGTCTGCCGGGGGAGCGGTTCGGCGAGTACGCGCACCGCACCCGCATCGCGCACGACGCAGCGCGCGAGCCCGTGCACACCGCGCGCGAGAGCGTCGCCTGATGCGCCCCGCCCGCATCGTCCCGCGTGCGTGTTGTCGCTGCGCCGCGCTCCGTGTGGAGCGCGGTCCCGCCCGTGGCGCGCGCCCGGGAGCCTGGCCGCAGCCATGCTCCGGTGAACATCGACCAGCGCGCACGCGAGCCGGGCCCGCCTCCACCGATCGGAGACGGGCCCGGCATCGCTTCGTCCCCTCGTCCCCTCACCTCACTCGTGCTCACGGAGAAGACCACCATGTCGTACGACACCAACACATCGCGTGCGGAGACCAGTGCACACACGCGCGGCGTGACCCTCTGGCTCACCGGGCTCTCGGGCGCCGGGAAAAGCACCCTCGCCCGCGCCGTCGCGCGCGAGCTCGCGGAGCGTGGCCGTCGCGTCGAGGTCCTCGACGGCGACGACGTGCGCCAGCACCTCTCCAAGGGGCTCGGCTTCTCGCGCGCCGACCGCGACACGAACATCCGTCGCATCGGCTACGTCGCGCGGCTCCTCTCGCGCAACGGCGTGGACGTGATCAGCGCCGCCATCTCCCCGTACCGCGACGTGCGCGACGAGCTGCGCGCGCAGATCCCCGGGTTCGTCGAGGTCTACGTCAAGGCCTCGCTCGACACCTGCGTCGCCCGCGACGTGAAGGGGCTCTACCGCCGAGCGCTCGCCGGCGAGATCCCCAACTTCACCGGCGTCTCCGACCCGTACGAGGAGCCCCTTGCCCCGCACCTCGTGATCGACACCGAGCGCGAGACCGTGGCGGAGAGCACCGCGCGCGTGGTGCAGTACCTGGCCGAGCGCTTCCCCCTGGCGTTCCCCCTCGCGGAGCCGGCCCGTGAGTAGCCCCGGCGTGGCGCTCGCGCGCCGCGAGCCGGACGCGCTGCGCGTCGCCGCCGCGGAGTCGCTCGTGACCTGGGCCATCACCGCCCATCCGGGGCGCGTCGCGCTCACCGTCAGCTTCGGCGGCGGCGGGTTGGTGCTCGCACACATGGTGAGCCGCATCGACCCGCGTGTCCCCGTGCTCTTCCTCGACACCGGATTTCACTTCCCGGAGACCATCGCGTTCAGGAACCGCTTCGCCGAGCGCTACCGGCTCAACGTCATCGACATCCACCCCGCGAGCGACCCCGGCCCCCTCTACCAGACCGACCCCGACACCTGCTGCCACATCCGCAAGGTAGAGCCGCTCGAGCGCGCGATGGCCGGCCTCGACGCGTGGATCACCGCGCTCCGGCGCGACCAGTCGGAGACCCGGCGCACCGTGGAACCCGTCGAGCATCACGAGATCGGCGGCCGGACCATCGTGAAGGTGATGCCCCTCGCGCACTGGACTCGCGACGACGTGCAGCGCTACCTCGCCGCCCACCGCGTGCCGCACCATCCCCTGCTCGACCAGGGGTACACGAGCATCGGCTGCTGGCCCTGCACCCGTCCGACCGCGCCCGGCGAGCCCGAGCGCGCCGGGCGGTGGAGCGGCACCGGGAAGACCGAGTGCGGGCTCCACACCTTCACCACCAAGCGATAGGCCGAGGCGACGTCATGCATCTCAGCATCGCGACCGCCGGCCTCACCATCGGATTTCTCATCGGCCTCTCCGGCGTCGGCGGGGGCGCGCTCATGGCGCCGCTGCTCCTCCTCCTCGGCATCCCCCCGGCGACCGTGGTGGGGAGCGACCTCGCCTTCGGGCTCGTCACCAAGTGCGCGGGCGTCGGGGCGCACGTGCGGCACCGCGTCGTGCGGTGGCAGTGGGTGTGGCTCCTCGCCAGCGGGAGCATCCCCGGGTCGCTCCTCGGGAGCTGGATCGTGCGGCGCGCAGGGGGCTCGCCGGACGTCATCCGCCTCTGGATCGGCGCGATGCTCGTCGTCGCCCCCGTGGCCGCGGTGTTACTGGAGCTCGCACGGCACCGCTGGCGCGCGCGCATCGACCGGCTCCGCCAGCCGCGCGCGTGGGTCGTCGCGCTCGTCGGCGCGGCGATCGGGACCGCGGTGGGAGCGACGTCGGTCGGGAGCGGGAGCCTGATCGACATCGCGCTCATGTTCTGCTCCCCGCTCACCGGCGTGGAGATCGTCGGCACCGGGATCGCGCACGCGATCCTCCTCTCCGGCGTCGCCGCGCTCGCGCACTGGCACCTCGGCGCGATCGACGTCCCGCTCGTGCTCAACCTGCTCGCCGGCTCCATCCCCGGCGTGCTCGCCGGGAGCCAGCTCGCGCACTACTCGCATCCGCGTCCGCTGCGGTGGGGGATCGCCGCCCTCGTCCTCGCCAGCGGCCTTGGCATCATCTCGACCACCACCCATCCATGACGACATCTCCGATTGCCACATCGCCCGCGCTCATCGCGCCGCACGGCGGCACGCTCGTCGACCGCACCCTCACCGGCGCGGCACGCGACGCCGCGCTCGAGCGCGCCGCCGCGCTCCCCACGCTCGCGCTCACGCCATGGGCGCTCTCCGACCTCGAGCTCATCGCCACCGGCGCGGTGAGCCCGCTCACCGGGTTCCTCGGCGCCCGCGACTACCACCGCGTGGTGCACGACATGCACCTCGACAGCGGGCTCGCGTGGCCGATCCCGATCACCCTGCGCATCCCCAACGGCGCCCCCGTCGCCGACCACGTCGCCCTCACGGCGCCCGACGGCACGATCGCCGGGCTGCTCGAAGTGCACGACGTCTACCCCGCCGACCGCGAGGAAGAAGCGCGGCACGTCTACGGCACGACCGACCCCGGGCACCCCGGCGTGCGACAGCTCCTCGCGCAGGGCGATCGTGCAGTGGGCGGCGCGGTGTGGCTCCTCCAGCGCTCCGCGCCCCCCTTCCCCGAGCTCGCGCTCGACCCCGCCGACACGCGCGCCGCGTTCGCGCGCAACGGGTGGAAGACCGTCGTCGGCTTCCAGACGCGGAACCCGGTGCACCGTGCGCACGAGTACATCCAGAAAGTCGCGCTCGAGACCGTCGACGGGTTGCTCCTCCACCCCCTCGTGGGGCAGACCAAGGACGACGACGTCCCCGCGGCGATCCGCGTGCGCAGCTACCGCGTGCTGCTGGAGCACTACTATCCGGCGGACCGCGTCCTCCTCGCCGCGTTTCCGGCCGCGATGCGCTACGCGGGCCCGCGCGAGGCGGTCTTCCACGCGCTGGTGCGGAAGAACTACGGGTGCACGCACTTCGTCGTGGGGCGCGACCACGCGGGGGTGGGGCGTTTCTACGGCACGTACGACGCGCAGCGCATCTTCCAGCAGTTCGCCCCCGGGGAGCTGGGGATCCAGCCCGTGTGCTTCGAGCACACGTTCTACTGCCGCGCGTGCGGCGGGATGGCCTCGCGCAAGACGTGCCCGCACGATCCCGCGTCGCACGTCACGCTCTCCGGGACCAGAGTGCGCGAGCTGCTCCGCGCGGGCGAGCTCCCGCCGCCGGAGTTCAGCCGCCCCGAGGTCGCCCGCGTGCTCGCCGAGGGGATGAAGGCGCAGAGCGCCGCATAGGCCCGCCGCGCACCTACCGTCGGTGATCGGACCGTCCGGCGCCGGGCGCTCTCGCGCGCTCTGGCGGGGCGTAATCGTTTGTAGTACATTCACACGGTTAACGTGTCACAACGTGACACACATCGTGCGGCGGGCCGTGCCGAGACTCAGCGGGAGGGGGCCATGCTGGCGAAGAAGCGGCGCCGGGTGGAGATCGCGTTCACGGACGCGGAGGGCGCGGGGTGGGTGGTCCGCGCCCAGTGGCGGCGCACGGCCGTGCTCGGGCTCGACGGGAGCTGTCAGTCCGTCGCCCGCGAGCTGGTGCTCTTCTTCACCTCCGAGCTCGGCGAGATGCGCCGGAGCCGCGCGCCGGTGACCGAGGAGTGGGTGCGGATGTCGGAGGACGAGCTGAAGGCGGAGTGGGAGCGCGCGTACCGGATCGGGCGGGGGCCGGGGATGGTCGCGCCCTGATCCGGAGCGCGGTCACATGATCGGTCCCGCGGCCCAGAGCGACCACGGGTTCACCGGCTGCGTCCCCGCGATGAAGTACTCGACGTACCGCTTGTCCGGCGGGGTCGCGTCGGTCGCGAGGTCGCCGGTGTCGCGGTCCAGCTCCGCGGTCACGATCCCCTCCGGCGGATCGTCCCACGAGCCGGTGGCGCGTCCGCCCTGGTAGTAGCGCGCGATCATGTCCCCCCAGATCGGCGCGGCGAACGAACCACCGGCCGCGTGCGGGGCGACGGGCTGCGGCCGATCGAACCCCACCCACACGCCGGCCACGACCTCCGGGGTCATCCCGACGAACCAGAGGTCGGTCCCGTCGTTGCTCGTCCCGGTCTTTCCGGCCACGGGGATCCGTTCGGGGACGTAGCGGCGCACGGCGGTCGCGGTGCCGCGCGTCACCACGTCGCGCATCATGTCGCGCATGATGAACGCGACGCGCGGGTCGATCGCGTAGCGCGGCGCGTGCGCGGGCCCTTCCCACACGACGCGGCCGGTGCGGTCCTCGATCCGCTTGATGAAGCGCGGCTCGACCACGGCGCCGAGGTTGTCGAACACGGTGTACGCGGCCACGAGGTCGATGGGGCGCACCGCGCTCGCGCCGATCGCGCTCGACGGGTAGGGGGCGATCGGCGTGGAGATACCGAGCCGCCGGGCGAGGGCGGCGATGGAGTCGATCCCCACCTGCATGCCGAGCTGCACGGCCACGGTGTTGCGCGACTTGACGAGCGCCTCGCGCATGGTGAGCGCGCCGAGGTAGAGGCCGTCGTCGTCCTCGGGACGGTAGACGGTGCCGTCCGGCATGGGGATGGCGAGCGCGGTGTCGCTCAGCATCGCGTTCGGCGGCACGCTGTCGTGCAGCGCCTCGGCGTAGACGATCGGCTTGAACGCGGAGCCCGGCTGCCGCACGGCGTTCACGGCGCGGTTGAACGGCGACAGCGCGTAGTCGCGTCCGCCCACGAGGGCGAGCACGTCGCCGGTGTTGGGGTCGATCGCGACGACGGCGCCCTGGAGGTAGTCGTTCGACCCCTTGGGGTGCTTGGCGAGCGTCGCGTGCGGGTAGCCGGGGCGGGACTCGAGGCGGGTGAGCCCGGCGGCGAGCGCTTCTCTGGCCGCGCGCTGCAGCTCGGGGTCGATGGTGGTGATGATGCGATAGCCGCCGTTTTCGACGGGGATCCCCGCGGCCGCGGCCTCGCGGCGGACTTCGTCGACCATGTACGGCGCGGCGGCGGGCATCCCATCGTCCGGGGCGGTCACGACCGGGGTGGCCTGCGCGGCCTTCGCCTCGGCCTTGGTGATGTACCCCTGCTCCGCCATGAGCGAGAGGACGAGATTGCGCCGCTCGCGCGCGCGGTCGGGGTGGCGGATGGGGTCGTAGATCGCCGGCCCCTTGGGGAGCGCGGCGAGGGTGGCGGCTTCGGCGAGGGTGAGCTGCGTGGCCGGCTTGCCGAAGTAGTGGCGCGAGGCGGCCTCGATCCCGTACCAACCGTGGCCGAAGTGGATCTGGTTGAGGAACGCCTCGAGGATCTGCGCCTTCGTGTAGTGCTTCTCCATCTCGCGCGCCGCGGCCTGCTCGCGCAGCTTGCGCCCGATGCTCCGGTCGCGGCGGTTGATGATGTCGGGGTGCATGTTCCCGACGACGAGCTGGGTGATGGTGCTCGCGCCGCGCGCGTGCCCGCCGAGGGCGTCCTTGAGCGCCGCAGCGATTCCGACGACGTCGACGCCGTCGTGCTCGTAGAAGCGCTTGTCCTCGACCGCGATGAACGCTTCGCCGACGTACTTGGGGAGGGCGCGGATCGAGATGCTCGTGCGCCACTCGCGCCCGATCTCGCCGATGAGGGACCCGTCGCGCGCGAGGACGATCGTGGACTGCGGGGGCTGAACGATCTGCCAGGGCTCGCCGGTGCTCTGCGGGGGATGCGACGTTTGCGCCGGCTGCCCCGACTGGGCCGCGGCGGGGGGGGCGAAGGCGAGGAGTGTAGCGAGCGCGACGGTAGCGGAGCGGCGAGCAGTGCGCCCCGCCGCCGGGCGCGGCAGAGCGCCCCGGAACGAGCGTGGTGAGGCGGGTGGTCTAAGGTTCATGCGGCAAACGATCTGCGCGACAGCGATCGGTGGATGACACAGCGCCGCCAGGAGCGAGCCACCGGCGGCGCGCGACGTTCGAGACGTCATACCCGGCCAGCCCCGAAAGGACACGACCGACGGGAGGGAAGATAACGAGGGGGGCGGGGAGGGGCGACGAGGACAGGTGGAGCGCCACGAA
>JADGGM010000664.1 GCA_019689955.1 Gemmatimonadaceae bacterium | reverse complement strand
ATGCTCGGGGGGCGGTTCGAGGGCGGGGGCGATCTCGCGGGCGGGCAGTGGCAGAAGATCGCGCTCGCGCGGGCGTACATGCGCGACGCCCAGGTGCTCATCCTCGACGAGCCCACCGCCGCGCTCGACGCGCGGGCGGAGTACGAGGTCTTCCTTCGGTTCTCGGAGCTCGTGGCCGGTCGGATGGCCGTGCTCATCTCGCACCGGTTCTCGACCGTGCGGATGGCGGACCGGATCATCGTCTTGCAGCACGGCAGTGTGGTGGAGGAGGGGACGCACGAGGAGCTCGTCGCGCGGGGCGGGCTGTACGCGGAGCTGTTTCAGCTCCAGGCGGCCGGCTACCGCTGACGGCGCACCGCCCGGCCGCTACGCGACGGCGGCGCGCTCCCCGCCGGTCCGGTCCGCGCAGGGCTCCAGGAGGCGCAGCACCTCTTCCAGCGTGGTCCGCCCCCGATCGCGGGCATACCAGGCGCGGATGGCACGGTAGCGCGCATCCTTCTCCAGCGCGAGCCCGGTGCTCAGCACCCACGACTGGAGCTCGCGCGGGCGCGGGCCCCACCAGCCGCACTCCTCGAACGCCGCATCGAGCACCATCACCACGGGGATCGAGCGGGAGGTGCCGGTGAGGTGGGCGTTCATGACGTCCGGGTTCGCGTCGCGCGTGAGGAGGCGTACGTGGACATCGGGCGCCTCCTCGGCGAGGCGGACGATCGCCGGCACCGTGTTGACTGCGTCCCCACACCAGTCCTCGACGAGGATCAGGAGGTGGCGCCGCCCCACGAGCGCACGGGCGCGCGCGCGGAGGTCCGGGGGGATCACCGTCAGGCGGTAGAGGTCCTGCCAGAGCTGCTGGTTCTTCTTCGCGCCGGCGACGAACTCGGCGAAGGTCATCGCCCGCGCGTACGCGTGGCGCCACGACATCAGGAGCTACGCCTTGAGGACGTACCCGCTCCGCCGCACCGTCCGGATGAGAGGGTTGTCGCGGTCGTCCTCGAGCTTCTTGCGCAGATAGTTGATGTAAACATCGACGACGTTCGTGAGCGGGTCGATCTGTTGCTTCCAGACGTGCTCGCTGATCATCTGCCGCGACAGCACCCGTCCCGTGTTGCGCATGAGGTACTCGAGGAGCGCGTACTCCTTCTGCGTGAGCTCGATCGGCCGCCCGTTGCGCTCGACGCGGCGGGAGATGGGATCGAGGGTGAGGTCGCGGACCCGGAGCACGGAGCTTTCCGCGGTGATCGCCGCGCGGCGGAGGAGGGCCTTCACGCGCGCGAGGAGCTCCGGGAACTCGAAGGGCTTGGGGAGGTAGTCGTCCGCTCCCGCATCCAGCCCACTCACCTTGTCGGAGGTGGAGCTGAAGGCGGTGAGCATGAGCATCGGCGCACGAAACCCGCGAGCGCGGAGCTCGCGGGCCACTTCGACGCCGCTCTTCCCCGGGAGCCCCACGTCGAGGATCACGAGATCGGGGCTATGATCGAGCGCCTCGATCAGCCCCGTCTCTCCATCTTGCGCGCTGCGGACCTGGTATCCCTCCGTCGCCAGGATACGCTGGAGGACGGAGAGAAGATCTCGATCATCCTCGACGATCAAGACGGTCGGAGTCCCGTTCGAGGTCTCTGACATAGCCATAAACATATAACCGCAAAACCGAGGGCTGCCAAGAAGCATTCCCCTTGAACCGTCGCGCGGCGCGCCGTTTCTTTCCGCCGTGCTCGGGGAGCGTTTCCATCAAGGACTGCGGGCCGGGATCGTGGCGGCGGCTGCGACGCTCGGCGTGCTGATCGGCTTCGGGACCGTGCGCGGGGCCGCGCTGCGCCCGTTGAACGGGATTGCGCACACCGTGTTCGGTACCCGCGCGTACCTCATGCACGGGTTCGACCCCGCCGTGACCCTGGCCGCGCTCGTGATCCACGTGGGGTCGGTGGTCGCGTGGGGGGTGATCTTTGCGCTGCTGGCTGGGCGGTTGCGCGGAACGAGACTCGTCGCCGCGGCGCTGCTCTACGCCGGTGTGGTCGCGCTCGTGGACCGGCTCCTCGTCCCTCCCGCCCTCATC
>JADGGM010000663.1 GCA_019689955.1 Gemmatimonadaceae bacterium | reverse complement strand
GACGATTCGGTCAACACGACCGGCCCCCCCCGTGACCACTTTGACCAGCCCTTCGTCCCTGACATGAGATTTTGCCGCTTCCTTCTATTTCTTCTCTCCCCCGAATGAGGAGCTTCACCATGCGCACGGTCCGGTGGATGGCTTCCGGGCTCGCCCTCGTGGCGCTCATGCCGGCGATCGGCTCCGCCCAATCATCGCGCCTCTTCCAGGACTCGTGGTTCTGGGGTGCCAAGTTTGGCCTGATGTCGTATTCCACCGCCGCGCAGGGAAACAGCACGGCGCCCACCGTCGGGATCGACTGGGTGATCACGCGCTCCAAGGGCGCGCTGTACATCGCTGGCGAGCAGGCGTTCTTCAACGCAACCTCCGCCGTGCAGGACCGTGCGACGGTCCCGACCTCCTATCGCGTCGCCCTGCGCGACATGCAGCGCTTCACCGCCGCCGCGCTCGCCTTCCCCGTCACCTGGAAGACCTTCCGGCCGTACGGCGGGATCGGGTTCTCGATGAACCTCATCCAGCACGCGGCGCTCGTGGACCCAGTGACCGACCCGCAACAGCAGACAGTGGTCGGCTCGGCGGTGAACGACCAGAAGGACCGCGTCTCGTTCATCACGATGGCGGGGCTCCAGGGGCAGTACCGGCGCTTCTCCCTCTTCGGCCAGCTCACCTACATGCCGGCGAAGGCGAACTTCCTCCTCAATGGGCGGACGACGTACATCCTCGAGGCGGGGATCCGCTACAACGTCGGCAGCTCGATCGGGAAGGCGCACTAGCACCTGCACGACTCGCATGGTGAACGGGGGGGGCGTCGGCTCGGGGGCCGGCGCCCTTCGTCGTTCGAGCGTGGTGCGTGCGCGGGGTCAGGCGGGGGCGCGGAGCACGTCGTCGAGCACGCGGAGCATGTTCGCGCCGAGGACTTTCTCCACGTCGTCCGCCGAGTAGCCGCGGGCCATGAGCGCGCGCGCGATGCGTGGGAAACCAGTCACGTCGTCGAGCCCCGCGGGGGTCGCCGCGATCCCGTCGAAGTCGCTCCCCAGCCCGACGTGATCGGTCCCGGCCACGCGCGCGATGTGGTCGATGTGATCGATGAGCGTGTCGAGCGGTACGGGGGGGATAGCGGCGAGCGCGGCGCGCCGCTCCTCGGCAGAGGCAGCGGGAACGAGCGCCGATTCCGCGGCGTCCATGGCACGGCAGAAGCCGGCGTCGAGGAAGCGCGGGTAGAAGTTCACGTTCACCACACCGCCACTGCGCGCGATCGCGCGCAGTTGCGCGTCGGTGAGGTTGCGCGGGTGGTCGGCGAGCGCGCGCGCGCACGAGTGCGAAGCGATCACCGGGCGGGTGGCGATGGCGAGCACGTCGTCGAGCGTTTCGTCCGAGGTGTGCGAGACATCGACGAGCATCCCGAGCCGCTCCATCTCGCGGATCACCTGCTCGCCGAACGGCGTGAGCCCGCCGGTGCGCGTCCCGCCGGAGCCGATCGACGAGCCGGCCCACGCGTTCCCGTTGTTCCAGGTGAGCGTGAGGTAGCGCGCGCCGCACTGGTAGAAGGTGCGGAGGTGATCGAGCGACCCTTCGATCGCGTGCCCGCCTTCGACGCCGATGAAGATCGCCACCTTGCCGTCGCGCTTGGCGTGGCGGACGTCGTCGCCGGTGGTGGCGAAGCGGAGCAGCTCGGGGTGGCGGCTCACGAGCCCGTGGATGGCGTCGATATAGCGCATGGCGCGCGCGAACGAGCTGTCGGGCACGGTCGCGGCGTACGGGGCGTCGACCCAGGCGGCGAGGAACTGCGCGGTGATCCCGGATTCGGCGAGGCGGGGGAGGTCGGTGTGCCCTTCCGCGGGGGTGTGGCGCACGTCGGGATCGTACCCCTCGTCGAGCATCTTGGTCGGCATGTCGTTGTGCATGTCGATCACGATCGCGGTGCGGTAGACCGCGTCGGCGACGCCGGCGTGCGTGTCGGAGCTGCGGGAGGGGGCGGTCACGGACGGTGCGGGGTGCGTGGGAAGTGCCGCGGGGTCCTGGACACGTAGGGGCTGTCCTTCACGAGCCACCGGAGCGGCCACTCGGC
>JADGGM010000662.1 GCA_019689955.1 Gemmatimonadaceae bacterium | reverse complement strand
CGCTCGTGCAGCACGCCGAGCGCGCGGTAGCTCGCCTGCATGGCGAGCCAGTAGTCCGGCGCGCGCCGGTCCGCCTCCGGCGCGGCGGCGATGGCCGCGACGAGGCCGCGCGCCGCGCGCGCGGCGCGCGCCGTGTCCTCGGCCGCCACGGCGCCCTGGAGCATCCCGTCGTACGCGCGCCACCGCTGCGACCACGGCGCCGCGGGGATCGCCGCGAGCTCGGCCAGGAGCGGTTCCGCGGCCGCGAGCCGCACCGGCTGCGGGCGGAACGGCCCCTCGCGCGCCAGGTACGCGCTGATCGCCGTGTCGAGCACCGCCGCGCGCTCACGTGGCGCGGACGCCGGGACCGCGGCGAGCCGGCGCGCGACGAGCGCCGCGGCGTCCGCATCGCGCCCGGCGAGGAGGTAGAGCGAGACGAGCAGGTGGAAATCGTCGAGCGACGCCGTCTGCACGGCGAAGCGCGCCGCGCACTGCTGCGCGACCGCGGTGACGGGCGCCGGGAGCGGCGCCGTCGCCACGGCGCCGGTGAGCGGGAGCGTGTCGCTCCAGACGCTGCTCGCGTGCGCCACGCTGTCGCGCACCCGCGCCGCGAGCGAGAGGCACTCGTCGACCGTGGTGTAGCGCTCGACGTGGACCCCGACCGCCGGCCACTCGAACAGCGTCTGCGCGCCCGCGGAAGCCGGCGTCGCGACCCACGCGACGACAGCGAGCGCGAGGAGCGCGCGCCGCCGGATGGACCGTGCGTACGTCATCATCTTCGCCATCGATGCTCCTAGATCGCGTCGATCGTGGAGGTGAAGCTGAAGTCGCGCACCTTGAGCGGCGGCACGATCGCCGGCGTCACGCCGGGATCCTCGAACGGCTGCCTCGCCGGGCGGAACACGGGGACGGGGACGCCGAGCTGCTCGATGCTGTTGAGCACGAAGAGCGGCGACTCGGTGAAGCGGAGGTTCTTCACCGCCTTCGTGATCTTCCCGTTCTCGATGAGCCAGAGCCCATCGCGGGTCACCCCGGTCGCGAGCATGCTCGTCTCCTCGAGGAGGCGGAGGTTGGAGAACCGCGTGACGAGGAGCCCGCGCTTGGTGGTCGCGATCATCTCCTCCACCGGCGTCTCCCCGCCGCTCATCCGGAACGCGCCGCGGGGGTCGGCGTTCGCGTCGCGCGTCAGGCGGGCGAGGGCGTACCGGCGGCTGTGGGCGAGGGTGGTGAGCACGCCGTGGTCGATCCACGTCACCGCGCGCTGCGGTGGGTACTCGCCGGCCACGACCATGGGGAGGATCCCGAGGCGCGGGTCCATGGGATCGTGATCGATCGTGATCCGCTCGTCGATGACCTTGAGCCCGAGCTTGGTGTATCGCACCGGCGTGCCGTCGGGGAGCTCGAGCGTGGGGTCGAGCATCGCGGCGAAGGGGCCGCCCCCCTGTTCGGCCATTTCGCGGTCGAACGCAGGGAGGAGGAGGCTCACGAGGTCGTGCACGGCCTGCGGTTCGAGGATCACCGTGTAGCGCCCGGGCTCGAGCGCGACCGGGTTGCGCGAGGCAAGGGCCTTCTCGAGCGCGCGCGCGGCGAGCGCGTTGGGGTCGATCGCCGCCCAATCGTACGAGGAGAGCCCGGCCCACCCGGAGCCTGCGCCTTTCGCGTCGCGCACCGTCATCGAGCACTGGGCCTGCGTGCACGCGGCGTACAACAGGTCTCCTCCCTCCCAGAAGACGGCCGACCCCGTGGCGCGCATCTCGAGGTACCCGGCCGAGCGCATCCCTTGCGCCTCCGCCGGCTCGATGCACCCCTGCGCCACCGCGGCGCGCGCTTGCGTCGTGATGCCGTACGTCGCGTCGCTCCAGATCGCCGGCGCGGGGTAGGTGAACGGCGGTGGCGGGATGGTGAAGTCGCGCGGCTCGGGGCGGCCGAACAACGTCAACTGCCGCTCCGCCGCGCGCAATGCAGCCTCGAGCGACGCATCGTCCAACTGGTTCGTGTAGACGTACCCCGTGCGATCCTCGACCCGGCGCGCCACCATGAGCAGGAGATCGCGGCGGTCCGCGGCGAGGGTGACATCGTTCCCCGCCCAGCGTATGTCTATTATCAACAA
>JADGGM010000661.1 GCA_019689955.1 Gemmatimonadaceae bacterium | reverse complement strand
GGGCTCTGAGTTGTTTATATGAGACAGGCGCGCCGGGGGGGTGGAGGCGGAAGCGGGACGGCACGATCTCGACCGCATCGCGCGCGCCGCGCTCGTGGTGGCGAGCCCCGGCGTTCCCCCCGACGCGGCGCCGCTGGCGCGGGCGCGCGGCGCCCGGGTCCCGATCGTGAGCGAGATCGAGATCGGGCTCCGTTTTCTCCCCGCGACCACGCGCTACATCGCCGTCACCGGCACGAACGGGAAGACGACCACCACCGCGCTCGTCGGCCACCTGCTGCGCGCGCTGGGGCACGACGCGGTCGACGCCGGGAACATCGGCACGCCGCTCACCGAGGTCGCGCTCGCGCCCACGCCTCCCGCGTGGCTCGCGCTCGAGATGTCGTCGTTCCAGCTGCACGACACGCCGGGGATCGCGCCGGCCGTGGGCGTGGTCACGAACCTGAGCCCGGACCACCTCGACCGGTACGCCACCGTCGCCGAGTATTACGCGGACAAGGCGCTCCTCTTCCGCAACGCGACTCCCGCGTCGCGGTGGGTGCTCAACCACCGCGACGCCGCGGTGCGCGAGATGGCGGCCGGGGTGCCGGGCGCGCACTTCTACTTCGGGCGGTCGCCCGAGTGCGACATGTCGTATCGCGTGCCGGCCGAGCACCCAGCGGCGATCGAGAACGACGACGATGACGACGAGCCCACCCCGGGCACCATCTACTGGCGCGGCGAGCCCCTGCTGCGGCGCGACCGGCTCGCGCTGATCGGCGACCACAACGTGGACAACGCGATGGCCGCCGCGCTCGCGGTGATCGTCGCCGACGAGGCGCACCAGCGCCCGAGCGCGCTCGCTCGCATCGCCGAGGGGCTCGGCACCTTCCGCGCGCTCCCGCACCGGCTCGAGGTGGTCGGGGAGTACGGCGGCGTGCTCTGGATCAACGACTCCAAGGCGACCAACGTCAGCTCCACCCGCGTCGCGCTCGAGGGGATGACGCGCCCGACGATCGTGCTCCTCGGTGGGAAGCACAAAGGGGAGCCGTACACCGCGCTCCTCCCCCCGCTCCGCCGGATCGCCAAGGCGGTCATCGCGTACGGGGAGGCCGCGCCGCTCATCGAGCGGGATCTGGGGCGCGCGCTCGCCTTCTACCGGATGGGCTCCGACTTCGCCGAGGTGATCGATCGGGCGCGGGCGATCGCGGACCCGGGGGACGTCGTGCTCCTCTCGCCGGCGTGCTCCAGCTACGACATGTTCAGGAACTACGAAGAGCGCGGCGCGACCTTCCGGCGGCTCGCCGCCGGCGGGAAGGCGGAACGCGGGGGGCGGGGCGCGTGACCACTGTCCCCGCCGTGCGCGAGCGGCTGCGGATGGGGATCGAAGCGCGCGCCCTGGTGATCGTCACCGCCGCGCTTCTCGCGTTCGGGCTCGCCGTGCTCTACAGCGCGAGCGCGCTTCTCGCCGTGCGCGAGGGGCACGGGAGCATGTACTACCTCCTGCGCCAGCTCGGCGGCGTGGGGATGGGGATCGTGCTCTTCGCCTTCGCCGCCAAGCTCGACGCCGAGCGATGGCGCAGGTGGGCGTGGCCGCTCATGGGGGTGAGCATCGTCATGCTCCTCATCCCCGTGCTCCCCTTCACCGGGCAGATCGCCCCGCGCATCAACGGCTCGCGGCGGTGGGTGAACCTCGGCTTCGCGTTCCAGTCGTCGGAGCTGGCGAAGCTCGCGGTGATCGTGTGGACCGCGATGCTCATCGTGAAGAAAGGGGCGCTCCTGCGGCGGCTCACCAAGGGGCTGCTCCCCTTCCTGCTCGTGCTCGCCGTGCTCGACCTCCTCGTGATCCTCGAGCCCGACCTGTCCATGGCGATGACGTTCACGCTCATCATGGGGGTGGTGCTCTTCGCCGGCGGGGTGCGGATCGGGCACGTGGTGGTGCTCGGCGTGCTCGCGATCCCGCTCCTGTGGCGCCAGGTGGAGAAGGTGCAGTATGCGCTCCTCCGCATGACGAGCTTCTTCGATCCGGGGAAGGCGCCCACCGAGGCGAGCTATCAGCTCAAGCAGTCGCTCATCGCGGTTGGCTCGGGGGGGCTCTTCGGCGTGGGGTTCGGGC
>JADGGM010000660.1 GCA_019689955.1 Gemmatimonadaceae bacterium | reverse complement strand
CCCCCGCCGCCTGCTCTCCCCGGACGCTCCGCTCGACGGGGCCCCGCTCTCGCGCGAGGAGGCGCAGGCCATGATCGAGCGCGTCATCAAGCGCTCGAAGGCCGACGCCGTCGAGGTGCAGCTCACCAGCACCTACACGGCCAACACCCGCTTCGCCGCCAACCAGATGTCGACCGCGGGGAGCGCGATCGACACGGTGCTGACGGTGCAGAGCTCGTTCGGCCCCAAGCATGCGGTGATCGTCACCAACGATCTCTCCGACGAGGCGATCGCGAACGCGGTCGCGCAGTCCGAGGCGCTCGCGAAGCTCGCCCCCGACGACCCCGAGGCGATGCCCCCGCTGGCCCCGCAGCAGTACCAGGAGGTGCACGCGTTCTTCGATGCGACCGCGCACCTCACCGCCGCGGACCGCGCCCGCGCCGCGCTTACTGCGCTCCAACCGGCACGCGCGGCCAAAGATTTGCAGGTGGCGGGATTCATTGTCACGGGCGCGAGGGCGACGGCCATTGGGAACAACGCTGGCCTCTTTGCCTATCATCGGAGCACGAGCGCGAACTACACGCTCACCGCGCGCACCGCGGACGGCACCGGCTCCGGCTGGGCCGCCGCCGACCACCCGGATTGGTCGCAGATCGACTTCCAGGCGGTCAGCAGCCGCGCGATCGAGAAGGCGCGACGATCGCGCAACCCGGTGGCGCTCGAGCCCGGACGGTACACGGTGATCCTCGAACCGCAGGCCGTGGGCGATCTCGTGCAGCTCATCGGCAACTACGCCGATGCACGCTCCGCCGACGAGGGACGGAGCCCGTTCGTGAAGCAAGGCGGCGGTAACAAGATCGGGGAGAAGATCGTCGATGAGAGAGTCACGATCGTCTCCGACCCCGCGGATGCACAGCTCCTCTCACAGCCGTTCGACGACGATGGATTTCCCCTCGGGCGGCAAGTGTGGATCGAGAAGGGCGTGCTCCGACAACTTTACTACTCCCGCTTCTGGGCGAAGAAGCAAGGGAAGCAACCGACCGGTGCCCCGCGGTCGATCAAGATGGAAGGGGGCACCGCGACCGTCGAAGACATGATCAAGGCCACCCCGCGCGGGGTGCTGGTGACACGACTCTGGTATCTTCGTGAAGTGGATCCGCGGACCATCCTCTACACGGGATTGACCCGCGACGGTACTTTCCTGATCGAGGATGGCAAGATCGCGAAGGCCATCCGCAACTTCCGCTTCAACGAGTCGCCGCTGTTCATGCTGAACAATCTCGAGATGCTCGGGCGCGCCGAGCGCCTCGCCGGCACCGAGCAAGGTGGGGACATCGTCATGCCCGCCATCAAGGTGCACGACTTCGACTTTACGAGCCTCTCCGAGGCCGTATGAGAGCGTGGTAAGGACCCTCCGGGGACTTACCCACGACGCCGCCGGTCCACCGGGGGATCGGTCGGCAGCCACACTCCAGTTCTGGAGAAGACACCATGGCAACCAGAAAGAAGACCGCACGGAAGTCGGCAGCGAAGAAGGCCGCTCGCAAAGGCGCTCGGAAGACCGCCGGCGCGCGCAAGAAGACCGCTCGCAAGAGCGCCAAGAAGCGGAAGTAGTCTGGTAGTCGTTTCATAGATGCACGAGTAGCAAAAGGGGCCGGCGTAACCCGCCGGCCCTTTTGCCATCCTGCCCGTTTCTTCGTGTCAGCGCGATGCGGCCGATCAGCTCACGCGGCCCGCCACCCCGCGGACGCCGCCGCGTCCTCCGGCGCCGGACCCCACACGTACGCCCAGAAGGCCGGCTTCGGCTCCTCCCGCGTCCCCTGCGAGATGATGATGCCGATCGGCTCCGCATTCATCTTATGCACGTCGCTCTTTGTAGACGCCGCCATACAACACCTCTGGAAGAGAAAAGCCCCCGGAACGGACGAGGGCCGACAGCTCGTTAAGCACCCCACGTGCCACGGTCGCGGCGATGCACAAGTCGTTGAATGTACGTGATTTAGAAAAAATGAAGGCCGGCCCGTCGAGGGCCGGCCGCCGCACAATGACACGTTCTCGTCCGGGCGGTTCGTGTCGAATCGTTACGCCACGGCCTTGCGCGCCAGGAACGTCTCCGGGT
>JADGGM010000659.1 GCA_019689955.1 Gemmatimonadaceae bacterium | reverse complement strand
GTCGTGTCTCGTGGGCCGGCATTTTTGTTTAAGATACAGGCGCGGCGGAGCGGCGCGCGCGCGGCGGAACCGGCGCGCGACTCGGCGCCCGCGGTCGCGATGGCCGATGTGGCGTCGGCCGCGGATTCGGCCGCGACATCGGCGGAAAGCGCGGCGGGCTTCGCGGGGCGTGCGCCACGGCAATTGCCCGAATCCGTCGCCGCCAGCCAGCCCGCGCCGTTGATGGCCAAGCTCGCGCAGCGGCCGGCGCAGGGCGCGAGTGCCGGGGCCGACTCGGCTCTCGCGCCGGGCGTGGGCGCGGTGGTGCGCGGGCGGGTGCGCAGCAACGATGGCGAACCGATCTCCGGAGCGTCGGTCGCGATCGGGCAGGTCGCGACGTTCACCCAGAACGACGGGACGTACATACTCGCGCTCCCCTCGACGCTCGTGAGCGACCAGCCGGCGGTGCTTCGCGTGCGCCGCATCGGGTACCATGCGGCAGCGGATTCCCTCAGGCTCGGCAGCGGCCGCACGATCACGCACGACGTCACGCTCACCGGGCAGGCGTCAATGCTTTCGGAGGTCGTCGTCACCCGCGATGACGATGCGCGGACGGCGCGGCTCCGCGTGTCGTCACCGCAGCGTCCGCAGATCACCCTCGTGCGGAGCGACTCGGTGCGCGAGGGGGGGCGGACGGTGCGGCGGAAGATCTACGAGGTGCGCCCCGGGGTGCGGGTGACGCTCGCCGAAGCGGCGATGATCGCCGATCACCAGGCGCCGGTGGACGGGCGGCGCGCGCCCGTGCCCGCGGCGGTGAGCCCGGAGTCGTCGGCGGTGGGGGTGAGCTCGATTCAGTGGACGAGCGACGACGGCACCGAGTGCACGCTGAGCGGGCGCCTCTCGATCGCGGAGCTGCGGAAGCTCAAGGAGCTGCTGCACTGAGCGCGCGGGCGACGCGCGCGCGCCGTCATCAGTAGCTCGCGATCTCCCGGTCGGGGACGGGGTCGATCGGGTCCGTCGCGGACTCGGCATCCGGGCGGAGCGCGCGGAGCACGGTGCCGCCGGCGGCGAGCGCGCCGAGGATGATGTACAGGTAGAACGTGTAGAAGCGCCACCAGATGAGCGAAGCGCCGAACACCGCGGCCGGGATCGCGTGGCCGAGCGCCTCCTTGAACGCGACCTCGATCGCCCCGCCGCCCGCCGGGACCGGGACCACGACGCTCCCGTACATCAGCGCCACGGGCCAGAGGATGAGCGGGGCTGCCGGCGCTTTGACGCCGAACGAGTACACGATGATCGGGAGGATCGCGAGGCGGAGCACGAGGTGGGCGAGCGAGGCGAGGAGGGCGAGGAGGGCGACGCCGATGCGCATCTCGCGCATCCCCTCGATCCCGGTACGGAGCTGGCGGAGGGAGCGTTGCACCGCGCGCCAGCGGCCGGCGTGCAGCCCGATGCGCTGCGCCCAGAGCGGCGGGGGCCCGTTCGCGCCGCGGCGTGCGAGCACGAACCCGAGGGCGCCGGTGCCGAGCACGAAGGTGGCGTACATCGCCACGAGGCTCACCATCCCGGTGATCATCCCCCCCGCATCGCGGAACACGAAGAACATCGCGACCGCGACGACGGCGAGGGAGATCATCTCGAGGAACAGCTCGGCGAAGATGACGAGGATGATGCTCGCCGGCGCCATCCCCGCCTCGCCCATGATGAGGTAGCGCGCGGGCTCGGCGCCGGTGCGCGAGGGAGTGATCGCGGCGCCGAAGTCGCCCCCGGCGCTCGCGCGGAGCGCGGTGCCGAAGGTCATGGGGATGCGGAGCGAGGCGGCGCTCAGGCGGACCTTCCCGGCCCGCGCGCCGAGCTCGAGGAGCGCGACACTCAGGAGCACGGCGTGCGCGGTCAACGACACGCTCACCGTGTGGTGCGCGTGCGGCCAGCTCGTGAGCACGATGTAGAGGGAGACGACGATCGCCGCGGCGAAGGAGAGCACCGCGAGGGCCCAGCGGGCGGGACTCACGAGGGGCGGGTCGATGAAGGGGTGATGGCCACGCGGTTCCTCCGGCGTGTCTCGGGCCCGGCGCTCACCGCGCGCGCCGGGCCTCGAGGGCGGACATTCGAGTGGTGCCGGGGAAGGGG
>JADGGM010000013.1 GCA_019689955.1 Gemmatimonadaceae bacterium | reverse complement strand
ATGTGGGGCCGGGCGGGTACCAGGTGGGGAACTTCCCCATCGGGTGGGCCGAGTGGAACGGCCAGTACCGCGACGACGTGCGCCGCTTCTGGCGCGGCGACCCGGGGATGGTGAGCACGCTCGCCTCGCGGCTCTCGGGGAGCAGCGACATCTATCAGTGGAGCGGGCGCCGGCCGTACTCGAGCATCAACTTCGTGACCGCGCACGACGGGTTCACGCTCGAGGACCTCGTGAGCTACGAGCAGAAGCACAACGAGGCGAACGGCGAGAACAACCAGGACGGCACCGACGCGAACTACAGCCGCAACTGGGGGGTCGAGGGCCCCACCGACGACCGTCGCACCGTGCGGCGGCGCGAGCGCGCGAAGCGCAACTTCCTCGCGACGCTCGCCTTCTCGCAGGGCGTCCCGATGCTCTCGCACGGCGACGAGATGGGGCGCACGCAGTGCGGCAACAACAACGCGTACGCGCAGGACAACCCCACCACGTGGGTGCACTGGGACCTGGACGAGCGCCGGCGCAGCCTGCTCGAGTTCACGCGGCGCGTCCTCGCGATCCGGCACGCCAACCCGGTGCTGCGGCGGCGCGGCTTCTTTCGCGGCGCGGCGCTCGACGCATCGGGGATCAAGGACCTCTCCTGGCTCCGCCCCGACGCCCAGGAGATGACCGACGCCGACTGGCACCGGGCCGACAGCCACGCCCTCGGCATGCTCATTCGCGGCGACGCGTCCGACGAGATCGACGACCGCGGCCGCCCGATCCACGGCGACACGCTCCTCCTCCTCGTGAACAACCGCGAGGGGGTGCAATCCTTCACCCTCCCCGTGCTCCCGACCCCCGGGCGGTGGGAGATGATGGTGAACACCGCCGAGGAGCACCCGGCTCCCCCCGCTGACGGTACGGTGACGCTCCCGCCGTTCACGCTCGTGATGCTCCGCTACGCCCTCGCACACACCGACGAACCGAATGAACGCCACTGACGTTGCCCGTCTCCTCGCCGGCGAGCACCGCGACCCGCACGCCGTGCTCGGCGCCCACGACGCGACCGGCCCCGACGGACCGGCGGTCGTGGTGCGCGCGATGCACCCCGACGCGACGGCCGTCGAATGCGTGCTCCGCGACGGGACCGCGGTCCCGCTCGCGCCGGTGGAGCCGGGGCTGTTCGCGGGGGTGATCGCCGGCGCGGCGCTCCCCCTCGCCTACCGCCTGCGCTTCCACTTCGCCGACGGCTCCACGTGGGAGCGCGGCGACCCGTACCGCTTCCTCCCGACGGTCGGGCAGCTCGACGTGCACCTGTTCAACGAGGGGACGCACCGGCGCCTGTGGGAAGTGATGGGCGCGCACCCGCGGACGATCGACGGGGAATCGGGCACCGCGTTCGCCGTGTGGGCGCCGACGGCGCGGCGCGTGAGCGTCGTGGGAGACTTCAACGGCTGGGACGGGCGGATCTTCCCGATGCGCATGATCGGGAGCTCGGGCGTCTTCGAGCTGTTCGTGCCGGGCGTGGAGCCGGGCGCGCTCTACAAGTTCGAGATCCTCACGCAGGACGGCGCGCTGCGGCTCAAGACCGACCCGTTCGCGTTCGCCATGGAGGCGCCGCCGGCCACGGCGTCGCGCGTCGTGCGGCAGGACACGTACGTGTGGCAGGACGCCGCGTGGCTCGAGGCGCGCGCGCGGCGCGACCTGGCGCGCGAGCCGATGCTGATCTACGAGGTGCACCTCGGCTCCTGGGCGCGCGTGCCGGAGGAAGGGGACCGCCCGCTCACCTACCGCGAGATCGCCCCGCGCCTCGTGGAGCACGTCAAACGGCTCGGCTTCACGCACATCGAGCTCCTCCCGGTGATGGAGCACCCGTTCACCGGCTCGTGGGGCTACCAGGTGACCGGCTACTACGCCCCCACCGCACGCTACGGATCGCCCGACGACTTCCGTTACTTCGTGGACACGTGCCACGCCGCGGGGATCGGGGTGATCCTCGATTGGGTGCCGGCGCACTTCCCGCGCGATGACTACGCGCTCCGCCGCTTCGACGGCACCGCGCTCTTCGAGCACGAGGACCCGCGACTCGGCGAGCACCCGGACTGGGGGACGCTGATCTTCAACTACGGGCGCAACGAGGTCCGCAACTTTCTCATCGCCAACGCGCTCTACTGGACCGTGGCGTTCCACATCGACGGCCTGCGCGTGGACGCCGTCGCATCGATGCTCTACCTCGACTACAGCCGCCGCCCGGGGGAGTGGCTCCGCAACGTGCACGGCGGGCGCGAGAACCTCGAGGCGATCGCCTTCCTCCAGGCGATGAACGACGCCGTGCACGCCGAGGCGCCGGGGGCCATCACCGTGGCCGAGGAATCGACCGCGTGGCCCGGCGTCACGAAACCGACGTCGGAGGGCGGGCTCGGGTTCTCGTTCAAGTGGAACATGGGGTGGATGCACGACACCCTCTCGTACTTCGCCGTCGACCCGATCTACCGCTCGCACCACCAGAACACGATCACGTTCGCGATGCTCTACGAGTACACTGAGCGCTTCATCATGCCGCTGTCGCACGACGAGGTGGTGCACCTCAAGCGCTCGCTGCTCGAGAAGATGCCGGGGGACCGGTGGCAGAAGTTCGCGAACCTCCGCCTCCTCCTGGCCTACCAGTACACGCGCCCGGGGAAGAAGCTCCTCTTCATGGGCACCGAGCTCGCGCCGTGGAACGAGTGGAACCACGACGTGAGCCTCGACTGGCACCTGGCCGCCGAGCCGCTGCACGCGAGCTTCGGGTTCTACGTGGAGCAGCTCGGGCGCCTCTATCGCGAGCACCCCGCGCTCTGGCGCCGCGACTACGACCCCGACGGCTTCCGCTGGATCGACGTGGCCGACGCGATGAACTCGGTGATCTCCTACGTCCGCCACGACGGCGACGACCACCTGGTGATCGTGCTCAACTTCACCCCGGTGCCGCGCGAGGACTACCGCATCGGCGTGCCGGCCGCGGGGATGTACGTGCAGCTCTTCTCGAGCGATGACCGCCGGTTCGGAGGGAGCGAGGTCGTGACCCCCACGACGATCGACACGGAGCCGGCCGCGTTTCACGGGTACGAGCAGTCGGTGCGCCTGACGTTGCCGCCGCTGGGCGCGCTCGTCCTCACGCTCCGCGGCTGACGGCGCGCCGGCTCGGGGAGCGCCGCGACTCGGCATGCCTTCGCCGGCCCTGCACGCGCTCGCCGCGCGGCTCGGGATCCTCCCCGCGTACGTCGATCAGCGGGGGGAGCGCCGCATCACGTCGGACGACACCCGCGTCGCGATCCTCGCGGCGATGGGGATCGATGCCGCCACCGAGGACGCGGCACGCGACGCGCTCGAGGCGCTCGAGGCGCGCGAACGGCGGCGCATCGTCCCCCCGGTACGCGTGGTGCCGGAGTCGGAGGCGTGGGAGAGCACCGTCCAGTTCCGCGTCCCCGAGGAATGGGCGCTCCCCCCCGATGGATCGATCGAGTACGCCTGCGAGCTGCGCGACGAGCGCGGGGCGGTGACGCGCCACGAGGGTCGCATCGAGCGGACGCACGCGGGGGTCGCCAACATCGGGCTCGCGCCGTTCATCGAGACGGGCTACTACCGCATGCGCCTCACGCTCGGCGTGCGCGGCGCGGTGCACGAGGGGGAGCAGACGCTGATCGTCGCGCCGTCGTCGTGCCCCGTGCCGTCGCGGCGCGCGTTCGGGATCATCGCCAACCTGTACAGCCTGCGCAGCGCGCGTAACTGGGGCGTCGGCACCTTCGGCGACCTCGCCACGCTCGCCGAGTGGAGCGCCCGGCGCGGCGCCGCCTTCGTCGGCGTGAACCCGCTCCACGCGCTCCGCAACCACGGGACCGACATCTCCCCCTACGGCCCCGTGAGCCGGCTGTACCGCAACCCCATCTACCTCGACGTCGAGGCGATCCCCGAGCTGGCCGCGTCCGAAGAGGCGCGCCGGTACCTCGCCTCCGAGCCCGTGCAGCGCGCGCTCGCCGACCTGCGCGCAAGCGACCGCGTCGCGTACGAGCGCATCGCCGCGCTCCAGCGGCCGCTCCTCGACGCGCTCCACCGCGCTTTCCTCGCGACCCACCACGGCACCGGCGACGCGCGCGACCGCGCGTACGCCCGCTACGTCGAGGAGGAAGGGGACGCGCTCACCACCTTCGCCGTCTTCCGCGCGCTCGAGGAGCACTTCACCGAGCCCGGCGCGCCGCACACGCCGTGGCAACGGTGGCCCGCGCCGTACCGCACGCCGGCGTCCCCCGAGGTCGCCGCGTTCCGCGAGGCGCATCGCGAAGCGGTCGGCTTTCACAAGTGGGTCCAGTTCGAGCTCGACCGCCAGCTCGCTGCCGCCGCGGAGCGCGGACGCGCGGCGGGGCTCACGATCGGGCTCTACCAGGACCTCGCCATCGGGACCGGCGCGAGCGGGAGCGATACCTGGGCCTACCCCGATCTCTTCCTCTTCGACGTCGCCGTCGGCGCCCCGCCCGACGACTACTCGGCGAGCGGGCAGAACTGGGGGCTCCCCCCCATCTCCCCGCACCGGCTCTACGAGACCCGGTACGCGTACTGGATCGCCGTGCTGCGCGCGTCGCTCCGGCACGGCGGCGCCCTGCGCATCGATCACGTCCTCGGGCTCTTCCGCCAGTTCTGGATCCCCGCCGGGAAGACCGGGCGCGACGGTGCCTACGTGCGCTTCCCGGCGAACGACCTGCTCGGCATCCTCGCCCTCGAGGCCGCGCGCCACCGCGCGCTCATCGTCGGCGAAGACCTCGGCACCATCCCGCCGGAGGTGCCTGGTACGCTCAAGCGGTGGGGGATCCTGTCGTCGCGCGTGATGATGTTCGAGCGGGAAGCAGACGGAACGTTCCGCCCCGGCGCACAGTACGAGCCGCTCTCCCTCGCCACCGCCGACACGCACGACATGGCGCCGCTGGCCGGGTTCTGGCAAGGGAGAGACATCGTGCTGAGGCAGGAGCTGGGGTTGATCGAGACCGCGGAGGAGCTCGCCGAGGCGTGGAGCGCGCGCGAGCGGCTGCGGCGTGCGCTGCTCGCGCGGCTCGTGGGGGATGGCGCGCTCGCCGGCGCGGCCGAGCCGCCCCCCGATGGGGCGGCGCTGTGCGGCGCCGTGCACCGCTTCCTGTGCGCCACCCCTGCGCTCCTCGTGGGGCTCTCGCTCGACGATCTCACCGGCGAGGTCGAGCCCGTGAACATCCCCGGCGTCGGCGCCGACCGCTTCCCGAGCTGGACGCGGCGCATGCGCGTACCGATCGAGGAGCTGTCCGCGAGCGCGGACGTGGCCGCTGCCCTCCAGTGTGAGCGGCCGGCGGACCCGTGAGCGGCCGGCCGCTGCTTCGGGCCACGTATCGGATGCAGGTGAATCGCGAGGTCCCGCTCGCGCGGGCGCGCGCGGCGGTCCCCTACCTCGCACGCCTCGGCATCTCGCACCTCTATCTCTCCCCCGTCCTCTCCTCGCGCCCCGGGAGCTCGCACGGCTACGACGTCGTCGACCCCACGCGCCTCGACCCCGAGCTGGGGACCGACGACGACTGGGCCGCGCTCGTCGCCGCGCTGCACGCGCACGGGATGGGGCTCCTGCTCGACATCGTCCCGAACCACATGGGGGTGGGGCAGGACAATCCGTTCTGGGACGATCTCTTCGCCAACGGCCCCGCCTCGCCGTACGCGGCCTGGTTCGACATCGACTGGCGCGAGCCGCGCACCGGTGCGCAGGGGCGCGTGCTCATGCCGATACTCGGCGACCGGCTCGGCGCGGTGCTCGCGCGCGGGGAGATCGGGCTGCGGTTCGATGCGGGGCGGCTCCGCGTCCACTACTTCGATCATTCCTTCCCCCTCGACCCGGCCACCCTCCCGCACGTGCTCGCCCCCGCGGCCGATGTGCTGCGCGCGGCGCCGGCCACCGCGCACGAGGGCGACACGCTCGCCGCGCTCCTGCGCGCGATGCGCCTCCTCCCGTCGCGTCGCACGGCCGCCCCCGAGCGCGTCGCGCGCCGCCGGCGCGACGGCCCCGAGCTCCTCCGCCGGCTCGAGCAACTCTACGAAGGCTCCGGCCCCGCGCGCGACACGCTCGACCTCGCCGCGCACGCCTTCGCCACCGGCGCCGAGGGAGCGCGGCGGATGCGCGCGCTCCTCGATGCGCAGGTGTACGCGCTCGTGTTCTGGCGTCGCGCGGCGGAGGAGATCAACTACCGCCGCTTCTTCGACATCAACGAGCTCGTCGCGCTCCGCATGGAGGACCCCGCCGTCTTCGCCGCCACGCACCGGCGCGTGATCCGCTGGGTGCGCGAAGGGCGGGCCGACGCGCTCCGCGTGGACCACATCGACGGCCTGCGCGATCCGCAGGCCTATCTCGAGCGCCTCCGCCGCGCGGTCACGCCGTCACCCGGCGCGAGGGGCGCGGACGCGCCGGTCGCGCTCTTCGTGGAGAAGGTCCTCTCCGGAGACGAGCGGCTGCGCGCCGACTGGCCGGTGCAGGGGACGACGGGATACGAGCTCCTGAACGCCCTCGAGGCGATCTTCATCGCTCCCGCGGGATACGAGGCGATCGAGGACTTCTATCGCCACCTCATCGGCGTGCGGCATCACCCGCTGCGCTTCGCCGACGTGGCGTACCGCGCCAAGGTGCACGTGCTCCGCACCTCGCTCGCCGCCGACGTGCGGCGTCTCGCGCGACTGCTCGCCCCGGTCGCGGCGCGCGATCCGCGCACCGCAGACCTCGCGCGGAGCGCGCTCGCCGAGGCGATCATCGAGCTCATCGCCGCGCTCCCGGTGTACCGGACGTACATCGTGCCGCGGAACGAGCGCGTGGACCCGGAGGACCGCCGCGTCGTGGACCGGGCGCTCGCCGCCGCGCGCGAACGCGGCGGCGCCGATCCGGCCGCGCTCGCGCTCCTCACCGACGTGCTCCTCCTGCATGATGCCGGCGCGCTCCCCGCCGAGGAGCGCACCGCCCGCGCGCGCGTCGTGCAGCTCTTCCAGCAGACGAGCGGCCCGGCGGCGGCCAAGGGGGTGGAAGACACGGCGCTCTACCGCTACGCCCCGCTCGCGTCGCTCGACGAAGTTGGCGGCACCCCCGACCGCCCGCTGGCACACGCGGTCGAGCGGCTCCACGCGGCGAACGCCGAGCGCGCGGCGCGCTGGCCGGCGAGCCTCCTCACCGTCAGCACGCACGACACCAAGCGCAGCGCCGACGTCCGCGCACGGCTCGACGTGCTCTCCGAGCTCCCCGACGCGTGGAGCGCGGCGGTGACCGCGTGGCGCGCGCGGATGCGCTCTGCCCGCACGCGCGTCCGCGGCCGCCTCGCGCCGGATGCGCACACCGAGTATCTCGCGTATCAAACCATCGTGGGGATCTGGCCGCTGGAGCCGCCCGACCACGCTGCGCGCGCGGCGCTCCTGGAGCGCGTGCGCGAGCACATGCGCAAGGCGATGCGCGAGGCCAAGGCGCGCACGTCGTGGACCGACCCCGATGCGGCGGTCGAACGCGCGCTCGACGCGTACCTCGACGCGCTCTTCGCCGAACGCTCCCCCGTGCTCGACGACGTGGCCCGCTTCGCCGCGCGCATCGCCCGCCCGGGGCTCTGGAACGCGCTCGCGCGCACGCTCGTCTACACCACCGCCCCCGGCACGCCGGATGTGTATCAGGGCGATGAGCTGTGGAACTTCACCCTCGTCGACCCCGACAACCGCCACCCCGTGGACTTCGAGGCGCGCGCGCGTGCGCTCGACACGCTCCGTGGCGAAACGCTCGGCGCGCTCGCGGCGCACCCGGAGGATGGACGGCTCAAGCTCTATGTGCTGCACCGTACACTCGCCGCCCGCCGCGCACACCCCGCGCTCTTCGCCGCGGGAACGTACGAGCCCGTCCGCGCCGTGGGGGCGCGCAGCGCGCACGTCGTCGCATTCGTCAGGCGGTATGGGGCGCAGTACGCGCTCACCGTGGTCCCGCGCTTCACCGTGGCGCTCGGAGCGGGCGCGCCGGTCGGCGCGGTGTGGGAAGAGACGCGGCTCGACGCGCCGGAAACGCTCGGCGTCGGCGTCTGGCGGCGCTGCATCGGCGACGGGGAGATCCATGGGACGCTTCGCCTGGGCGATCTGCTCCGGGACGCGCCCGTGGAGCTCCTCCTGGGGTGAGCCCATGTCCGCCGCCGCAACACGCCGCCCTGGCCGATCGTCCGTTCCACGAACGCCCGAAACGCTCCCCGAACGCGTACCCGCTAGTTATCATGTGTCGTGCCCCCGGTGCCCGACGCACCAACGCCCCATGACGCGAGGGCTGCTGAGGGCCCATTCCCCTCCCGGTATCGGTCGACGATCCCCCGCCGGGATCGATCGCGCGGGCGCCACGCCGGCGCCTGAACGCGCGCGCACCGCTACTCACCTCACTGCGTAGCCACGGAACGAGGATGTTCGAGCTACCCAACGCCACGATCGCGTACTTCTCCATGGAGATCTGCCTGGAACAGGAGATCTTCACCTACAGCGGAGGGCTCGGCGTGCTCGCCGGCGACACCCTGCGCTCGGCCGCGGACCTCGGTGTGCCCATGGTCGGAGTCACGCTGCTGCACCGCAAAGGCTATTTCCGCCAACACCTCGACGCCAACGGGCAGCAGAGCGAATCGCCCGAGGAGTGGCGCCCCGACGGACGGCTCGAACAGGCCCCCGCACGCATCTCGGTGGAGATCGATGGCCGCACGGTCCAAGTGCGCGCGTGGCGCTACCCCGTGCGCGGGATCAACGGACACGTGGTCCCGGTGTACCTCCTCGACACCGACCTCCCCGAGAACACCGAGTGGGACCGCACGCTCACCGACTATCTCTACGGCGGCGACAACCACTACCGCCTCGCGCAGGAGATCGTCCTGGGCATGGGGGGCGCGGCGATGTTGCACGCGCTCGGCTACGACGATGAGATGCGCTACCACATCAACGAGGGGCACGCCGCGCTGCTCACCCTCGCCCTCCTCGAGCGGCAGCTCGCCGGGCGCAAGCACTGGGACGTGAACGATGGCGACATCGAGGCCGTGCGCCGGCAGTGCGTGTTCACCACGCACACCCCCGTCCCCGCGGGACACGATCGCTTCCCCGAGTCGCTCGTCCGCCCCACGCTCGGCAACGACTACACCGAGCTGCTGCGCGCCGCGCACTGCATCGGCGACGACGGCGCGCTCAACATGACGTACCTCGCGCTCCGCTTCTCGCGCTACGTGAACGGCGTCGCGATGCGGCACCGCGAGATCTCGCAGAGCATGTTCCCCAACTATCCGGTCGACTCGATCACCAACGGCGTGCACGCGTTTACCTGGACGTCGGAGCCGTTCCGCGAGCTGTTCGACCGGCGCATCCCCGAGTGGCGGTACGACAATCTCTATCTGCGCTACGCCATCGACATCCCGCTCGACGAGATCCGCGAAGCGCACGCCATCGCCAAGCGCGCGCTCCTCGAGGAAGTCGCGCGCCGCACGGGCGTGCGCCTCGACCCGGCGGTGTTCACGATCGGCTTCGCGCGGCGCGCGACGCCGTACAAGCGCGCCGATCTCATCTTCACTGACATCGCGCGGCTGCGCGCGATCGCGACCGCCGCCGGCCCGCTGCAGATCATTTTCGGCGGCAAGGCGCACCCGCGCGACGATGGGGGAAAAGCGCTCATTCGGCACATCTTCGAAGCCGCGCGCGCGCTCGAGCCCCAGATCCGCGTGGTGTACCTCGAGAACTACGAGATGGACATCGCCGCCCTGCTCACGGCGGGGGTGGACCTGTGGCTCAACAATCCCATGAAGCCGCTCGAAGCCTCGGGGACGAGCGGGATGAAAGCCGCGCTCAACGGCGTCCCGTCGCTGAGCGTGCTCGACGGGTGGTGGATCGAAGGACACGTGGAAGGGGCCACGGGGTGGGCGATCGGCTCGAGCGACGCCGCCGAGCCCGATCCGGAGGGCGAGGTGCGTGACCTGTACGCGAAGCTCGAACAGGTCATTCTTCCCATGTTCTATCAGCGCCACACCGAGTACGCCACGGTGATGCGCCACGCCATCGCCCTCAACGGCTCCTTCTTCAACACGCAGCGCATGCTCGAGCAGTACGTGCGCAACGCGTACTTCCCCGCGACGGCCGTGATGATCGAACGCGAAGAGGTCGCGCGGTAGGCGCGCGGTGCGACGTTAGAGGCTCCTCATGATGGGTGGCGCATCGCACCGCCCCGGCATGGCGGAGCTCGGTGGACATGATGCAGGTGCGGAGCGCGATGTACGGGAACGCAGCCGTTGCGTGTTGTGGTATGGTGTGCCGCCGTTGTCATCGTCATCGACGTAGGCGATTCCTCCAGTTGCGACGCTCCATCAACCGTGCATATTCGCGAGGGCGGTCGCGGGGCGGAATATTAGAGCGCGCTAATCGTCATCGGTCCACGACTGGGCTGCATGTTGGTGCGCGACGTGCATGAGGGCGCACGAGTCGGTTCGCGGCGACGTGGCGGCGTCCGCACGACGATCGTGACGGGAGGGCGATGACGTTGGCGTTACCCCATGAGTCGTGGTTCCGAGAGCTCGCCGCGATGGACGAGCGCAGCGCCGAGTGGCGTTCGACGCGCGCGGGGTTGCTCGCGTTGCGTTACGTCGAGACGCGTCTGGCGCAGCCGACTGAGGAGGGCGCGCCGGCGTGCGAGGAAGACAGCGAGCTGCGACGCGCGATCGAGGCGATCGACAGCACGCATCTTCCGCACCGCCAGTTCCGCGCGCTGCTCCTCGATCTGCTCGAGGCAGGGGCGACGTCCCCCGCGACGCGTCTCCCGCGACTGCTCGTGGCGTACGCCGAAGCGCTCGCGCGCGCGGGGCGGTGGGCGTTGGCGGCCGATGCGTACGAGACGCTGCTGGCCTATCCGCCGGCCGACAAGGGTGCCGCGGGGCTCACCATTCGCGCGCAGCTTCGGCTGAGCGCGTGCCTCCGCCAGCTCGCGCGGTTCGACGACGCGTTGCGCGCGATCGCGGCCGCGCGGGAGTCGGCCGAGGTGCACCAGTTGCCGGACCTCCGGATCCGTGCCGACATCGCCGCGGCGAACGTCGCGTTGCAGCGCGGCAACCTACCGCTCGCGCAGCAGTACCTCGAGGCGATCATCGAGACGGCGCGCAACTCGCCGCACACGGAGCTGATCGCGGGGATCATGCACGACCTGGGCGCGGTGGCGGCGCGGCGGAGGAAGTGGAAGACCGCGGTCCGCTATCTTTTTCGCGCGCTATCTTTGTATACCGAAGAGGCGTCATGCGCGCGCGCGCTCACTGACCTCGGCGTGGCGCTCCAGGAAGGGTTCCACGCTTACGCCGCCGCCCGCGACGCCCACACCCTCGTGCTCGCACGCGCCGTGGACCGCGACGCGCAGTTCGTCGCGATCATCAACCTGATCGAGCTCGACGCGCTCGAAGGGCGCGAGATGGACTTCGAGCGCCGCCGCCGGTCGGTCGACGAGCGCACCCTCCCCGCGCTCCTCCTCCCGCACTACCACCTGTGCGTCGCCGAGGGGCTGCACACCTTCGGGCACCGCACGCGCGCCCGCGCCGCCGCGGAGCGCGCCCTCGCGCTCGCGGAGGAGCACGGGATCAACGAAGTCATCATCCGCGCCGAGGAGCTCCTGGCCGCGCTCGCCGAACCCCCGCGCGAGGCGGCCGCGCCCGAGCCTACGCCGGAGCCCGCCTCACTCCCCCCCAGCGTCGAGCAAGTCGTCCTCGCGTTGCGCACCATGCGCGTGAAAGCCAACTTGTAGCGACGCGACACGACGAGGGGTGGCAGGTCGCCCCTGCCACCCCTGCGAGATGCCGGCGATGCGCATCAATGCCCGTTGCAGATGCCACTCCCGGCGGTGACCCCACAGTCCTTGGGTGCGGTCGGATTGCTGCACGCGGAGATGACGCTGGTGAGTGCGAAGGCGAGCGTGAGGAGCGCGAGGCGGCGACGAAGCATGTGGCCCTCGGGGCTGGGGAAGAAGTGGGTTGCCGGTGACGGCACGTGCGCCGCAACGTACGGCGCGCCCGCCGTCCGCCGTTGCACGGTCCCCGAGGATCGGGTGCGATTTTCAGACAGGCGCGGCCCCCGCCCGCTCGACATCGTCGTGCGGCTCGCCGCGCCGACGCTCACCCACTTCCGCGGCGCGCTCGAGCCCGAGCACCGGATCGTGGTGGCGCGGAGCTGGACGTCGTTGCCGAAGGTGATCCGCTGCCGGCACGTGGACCTGGTGGTGGTCGACCCGCGCGCCGACGGCACCGCGCGCCCGCGCCCGATCATCACGATGCTCAATCGGTATCCAACGTTGCCGATCGTCGTGTATACCACGATGGCCCCGGAGGCGCTGCGGCTCACCGTCGCGCTCAGCGCGCACGGCCTCAAACACGTCCTCTTCCGCGGCTTCGACGACACGCCGCTCAAGCTGCGCGCGTTCCTCGAAAGGATCCCCGCCGACGAGATGGCCGAGTCGATCCTCGCCTCGCTCCGCGAGCCGATCGCACGGCTCCCGGTCCTCCTCGCCCAGGCGATCACGCAGCTCTTCCACGCGCCGCACTTGATCACGAGCGTCAGCGACCTCGCCGCGCTCGCGGCAATGCGGCGGCGGCGGCTCGACCGGTGGCTCGAGCGCGTGGGGATCGCGCCGGCCCACCAGCTCATCACGGTCGCGCGCCTGGTCCGCGCGTACCGCTACATGCAGGATGGTTATCTGCTCAGCGAGGCCGCGGCGAAGCTGGGCTACTCCGCGCGCCGCATCATGTCCGACCAGATGCGCGTCGCCACGGGGATGCTCCCCTCACTCCTGCGCGAAGGGGTGAGCGCGCAGGACCTGTGCGCGCGGCTCGCGGCGCTCGCCTGCCGCCGGCCGCCGACCGTCGCCCAGCAGCGCGACGACGTCGGCCTCTGCTCCACCGCTTGACCCGCGGCGCGCCGGACGTTACCCGCCGGAGGCTGCGCGCGGCGCCGGTGCCGGCACGGCGGCACCCGCGGCCGCTTCCACCTCCCCGCTTCGCGCGAGCGCGATGCGGAAGAGAATCTGTCCGGCCACCGCATTGATCGCGATCACGCTCAGGATCAGCGTCTGCATCGGCACGCCGTACTCCGGCACCGCAGCGGCCAGGATCCCGGCCAGACCGTTCGCCACCCCGGCCTGCGCGATCAGCCCGAGCCACGCATGGCGCTGCACCGCGCGCGGCGCCCCGGCCCAGCGCGCGCCCAGCGACGACCCGGCGAAGAGCGCCCCCGCGCGGACGGCGACCACCGCGAGCGCGAGCGGCCAGAGCACCGCCAGCACCGACAGATTGATCGCCGCGCCGGCCAGCGCGAAGAACACCACGAACACCGGCACCGCCGAACGCTCCATCGCGTGCAGCAGGGCGCGCCCTTCGTCGCCGCTCGACACGTTCTCGGTCACGAAGCCGGCGGTGACGAGCGTGAGCAGCGTTTCCACGTGCGTGATGCGCGCGATCTCGGCCCCGAAGAACGCGATCACGATCGCGAACAGGAGCAGCTCCCGCTGCACGAAGCGCATGTACAGCGCCACCGCGCCCCCGAGCAGGGCGCCGACCACGAGCGAGCCGAGGATCTCCCACGTGATCACCGCGGCCGAGGCGACCGGTGCGCCCGCGGCGGTGGGGATCGACGCGCGGGTCACCGAGAGCATCCCGCTGAACACCAGCACCACCACCACGTCGGCCACGAGCACGATCCCGAGCGTGGTCCGCGCCACCGGCCCCTGCGCGCGCGTCTCGGTGAGGAGCGCCATGGTGACCGCCGGAGAGTGCACCATGGTGACCGACGCGAAGAGGGCACACAGGACGAGCACCGGGCCCGGATCGAGCTCGCGCAGGAACGGGATATGTGCGCGCAGGAGCCAGAGCACCAGGGCGATCGCCACGAAGGAGAGCGTGAGCTCGAGCCCGAGCATGGTGAGGATCGCGCGCCCGCGCGCCTTGAGCTCCCCCCACCGCAGCTCCACGCCGGCGAGGAAGGCGATGAGCGCCACCGCCAGCCGGTTCACCGGTTCCAGTTGCTCGATCGCCGCCGGCGTGACGATCCCGATGAGCGAAGGCCCGAAGATGACACCGGCGACGAGGTACCCGGTGATCTTCGGGAGGCTCGCCAGCGCGGCCAGCTCCCCCGACGTGTACGCGGCGAGGACGAGAAAGCCGAAGATGAGGAGCGTGGCCGGCGCGCTCGCGTCGTGCGCGGCGAGCGGCATGACGAGCTGCATCGCGCCGTAGAGCAGGGCGAGGGTGAGGATGCGGCGCATTATCGGCGCTCCATCATGGCGGTGGTCCCTTCATCGTCGCGGTCGGGGGCCGGGGGCTGTCTT
>JADGGM010000658.1 GCA_019689955.1 Gemmatimonadaceae bacterium | reverse complement strand
GGGAACGATAGTACCGCCATCCTGCAGCTCGCCATCCTCGAAAGCGACGTCGGGCCGCTCGGTGGCCCGGTGAAGCTCGCGGCCACCGCCAAGAACGCGGCGCCGATCGCGGGCGCGCGTTGGTACTTCGTGCCGGATAGCGTGGGCTCGATCGAGGGGGATACGACCCCACCTGCTCCGGTCGCGGCGCTCGTGCCCCAGAGCGCAGTCGCCGCAGCAAGTGAGTTGCCGGCCATTCAACGCATCGCGGACACACTCTGGCGCTTGCCATCCGGTGAGGTCGTCGGGCCTGGGATTCACTTCGTCCGGGAACCCGTCGCGACGGAGACGACCGCCCTCAATGCGAGTCCGACACTGCCGAGTGGCTCGGCCCGGCGCGAGGTGGCGCCGTCGTCGGCCGCGCTGCCACAGTCCATCAACGCGTGCGACGATCAGGTCTCCTGCGGCACCCGCGTCGACCGGCCCACAGGGACCTTTCTCGTCGTCGCGCGCGTCAACGGCCAACTCCTCAGTGCGTCGGCTCGCTTGGGGGCGGCGGGGGCCGGGCCGACGCTCTCGGTCACATACACGCCGGCGCAGCAAGTCCGCGGGGATCCGGTCACGTGCACGGCGGAAGTCACCCCCCAGATGCCGTACCGGATGATCGAGTGGAAGGGGGAGGGGAGTGCGGGGACGGAGGCGCACGAGACGGTGGAAACCGTGGGGGCCGACAAGGCGGCGGGTGAGCGCTCGACCTGGATGGGCCCGGCCATTGTCAATACGCGCGTAACGGCCACTGTCCAGGTGAGCGTGAACGGGCAGCCGCAGCCCCTGACGGCATCAGCGACCTACACGGTCACCCCGCGCGTCTGGCCGAGGCTGACGCTCTCAGGACCCTTGGTGCCGCAAGTCGACGTGGCCCACACGGAGATCGCTGTCTACCTGCCGTTCTTCGAGGTGGCGGGACGCGACACGAGCCCGGAAGGCGCGCTGGGAATAACGTCGGTCACGCCCAGGTATCACATTTCCAATGTGAGCGAAGGGCCGAACACGAATTGGTTCTACGTGACCTCGCCCGTCACGGTGACGGACTTTGCGATCTACACGAGTACGGCCCTGGAGCCGGGCGATCCGTTCTACGCGCTGCAGACTGGCGGCCGATACAATGGCTCCCCCTCGCACTACTGCTCGGCGCGCGACATGAACGCCCTCAAGGCGCAGGTCCTGGTGCACGAGCAGGCGCACGCGCAGACGGCAATCCAGTATTATCAACAGCACGATGTCCAAGCTGATTTCGAGGCGATGGTGTATTACGTGGATGTGAGTCAGATCGGTCAGCCTGGTGGTCCCAATGCCCCGGCGATCGAGGCTGCTGCCTTCGACGCCGTGTACGGGACGGCGTTCGGCAACATCCAGAATCAGACTGTCCATCAGAGTGGTCGGTATCGCGTGACGCTGAGTTGCAAGATGCGGTATCCCGCCGGGCATGAATAAAGGAGCGATGCACCATGTCGTGGAACACCGCGCTCGGTACAATCGGGGCCCTGCTCGTCCCAGCCCTCGCCGCGGCCCAAGGGAACTCGGGCCAGGCGCATCATCGCGAGCAGTGCCGGTTCGCGGCCCAGATCGTGGCGACCGGCCAGCCATCGCCCCACCGGGCCTGGGCGCTCTCGTACATCAGCGTGTGCGGGGCCGAAGGCGGTGCGGCGCTCGCGATCAACCTTCGCGCGATGCGCTTCTCCGAGGACACGGCCGCGCTGGAGGTGCTGGCGCGGCCTCTGTTCAATTATCGCGACAGCACGCTTTTCCGGGCAGAGCTCGAGGTTGCCGGCGACGCCACGGCGTCGGTGCCGGCGCGCGTGCTCGCGTTCCGGAGCCTCACGTCGCTCCTCCATCCCGATCGACGGCTGCGGTATGCGAGCGTTGCCGGGCCGCTGGACGCACGCGGATTCCCCACCGTGAGCTGTGGCCGCGGCTCGTACATCTCCGATCCGCCACGATTCGAGGGCAGTCCGCTGCCGACCGACTTTGCGCAGCAGATCCACGACCTGGGCGGCCGGGTCTGGCGCGATACGACCGTGGCCGACGAGGTACGGAGCGCGGGATATTGCGCCTACTGACGGTGCTCGCG
>JADGGM010000657.1 GCA_019689955.1 Gemmatimonadaceae bacterium | reverse complement strand
CTCCCCGCGAGCACCCCGGCGCGGAGCGACATCCTGTGGGGCGCGGCGACGGGCGTCGCCGGGGCGTTCTCCCTCCTCCTCTTCTACCGCGCGCTCGCGACGGGGCGGATGAGCGTCGTCGCGCCGATCGCGGCGGCGACGGGGGACGTGGTCTCGGTGCTCATCGGTCTCTTCCTCGGCGAGCGCCCGGGTCCGCTGGCGACGACGGGGCTCGTGCTCGCCGTGGTGGCGGTCGTCCTCATCGGGCAGGAAGGGGGTGCGCTCGGCGCGACGCCGAGCGGGCGCGGGCTCGCCGACCCCTCGGTGCTCCTCGCGCTCGCCGCCGGCGTGGCGATCGGCGCGTTCCTCGCCTGCCTGCATCGCACCTCCGCCGCGGCCGGGGTCTGGCCCCTCGTCGCCGCGCGCGCGGTGTCAGGCGGGTTGCTCCTCGCGCTCGCGCTCCTCACCCGGCGGCCGCTCCGCATGGCGGCGGACACCCTCCGCATCGTCGCGGCCGCCGGAGTGATCGACATGATGGCCAACGTGTGCTACCTCGTGGCCGTGCACGGGGGGCTGCTGAGCATCGTGGCGACGCTCGCCTCGCTCTACCCCGCGACCACAATCCTGCTCGCCCGCGGCGTCCTGCGCGAGCGCGTCCGCGCGGTGCAGCTCGCGGGGCTCACGACCGCGGCGCTCGCCATCGCGCTCATCACCGCGGGGTAGCGCGGCGACGCGGGTGCGGCGTCAGCGCGCCGCGGGCGTTGCGCGCCACTGCTCCACGAGCACGCCGAGCGCCGCGAGGAGCGCGCGCACCAGCTCGCGCGTCTTCTCGTCGTGCAGCCGGCCGTCGGCGTCGAACTTCTGTGCGGCGAACGCGCACAGCACCTCCGGCTGCAGCACGGTGGGCGTGCGGGTGAGCACGAAGCACTGCCGCAGATGGTATTGCGCGCGCATCGTCCCTCCCATCCCGGTGGAGGCGCCCATGATCGCCGTCGGCTTGTCGCGCAGCGGCGTCGTGGCCGGCGGGCGCGACGCCCAGTCGATCGCGTTCTTGAGCACCCCGGGGATGCTGTAGTTGTACTCCGGGGTGGCGATGAGTAACGCATCGGCCTCGGCGATCGCGCGGCGCAGCGCGACCGCGGGCTCGGGGGCCGCGCGTCCGTCGAGGTCCGCGTTGTAGTGGGGGATCTCCGCGATCCGGGTGAACTCGGTGATCTCCATCCCGGCCGGCGCGAGCTCCATGGCCGCGTGGAGCAGGGCGCGGTTGAACGAGCCCGCGCGCAGGCTGCCGGCAATCCCGAGGACGCGCACGCTCCCCGTCGCCACAACGTCAGCACCTGTCTGCGATGCCATCCTTCGACTGTCTCCTCGTTGAAACGGTGTACGGGTCGGTTGGTCTCCTCGGACCGCGCGGATGGGCGCGGTCCGGACGCGAAAGATCGCCGGCGTGCACGGCGAACGCCATGCGGCCTCCCTCATTCTGCCCATGTCGTGGCGCGCGGTACGTGCACCGCGCGCGCGGTGTGCGTCGACGATGACGATTCGGTGACGCGTGACACGCATCGTGCCGTCGTCTATATAGGTGATGATGAGACCGTGACGGCACCGCCGCGCGCGTGGAGCCCGTCGGAGCTCGGGTCGCCGACGCGCCGGCCTCACCCTCCGCCATGAATCGACCGTCCCGCCTATTCCCCCGCCCCCGTCCGACGCGACGATCGCCGTATCGATCGATCGTCGTTGCGCTCGATGGATCCGCGGCGGCCGAGCACGCGCTCCCCCCCGCGATCGCCCTCGCGCGCGCGAGCGGCGCCGCGATTCACCTCGTGCACGTGGAGGCGCGCGTGCTCCCCTTCCACGCCGCGCCCCTCCGCGTCGCCGACACCTCGCCGCGCCACCCCCACACCGATGCGTACCTCGCCGGGCTCCGCGACCGCATCGCGCAGCGGGAAAAAGTGCCGGTGCTGGCCGCGATGATCGGGGGCCCGGTGCTCGGCGGACTGCTCGGGTACGCGGCGCGCGTGGGGGCGGGGCTCATCGTGATGACCACGCACGGACGCGCCGGCCCGCACGCCACGCGCCTCGGAACCATCGCCGGGCTCATGGCCGCGCAGTCCTCGATCCCCGTCCTCTTCATC
>JADGGM010000656.1 GCA_019689955.1 Gemmatimonadaceae bacterium | reverse complement strand
CGGGAGCGCGGCCAGACGTCGTGCGACGAGCGCCTGCGCGTCCGAGTCTCGACCCGCCACAAGGTAGAGCCGGAGCAGTAGCGGGAACCCATCGAGCGCGGCCTCGGGCTCGGCGAAGCGCGCCCCGCAGCGCCGGGCCGTCGCCACCACGGGCGCCGGTTCCGAGTCCAGACGCGACTTCAGGTAGCTCTCCATGATCGTGTCGCGCCAGACGGTCAGCGCCTCCTGGACCTGCTGGCCGAAGCGCACCCGCCCGGCAGCGGCCAGACACTCCTCGACGGTCGCGTACTTGGCCACATCCACCGTCGTGTCCGGCCACTCGAAGCGCGTCTGCGCGCCCGCCGGCGAAACGGCCAGGCCGAGCCCGATCCCCACGAGCACCGCGACCATCCACCGCACGCCGTCATCTCCTCGCGTCACACGCCCTCGCTCAGATCGCATCGATCGTGGAAGTGAAGCTGAAATCGCGTGCCTTGAGCGCCGGCACGACCGCCGGCGTCAGGCGAGGATCGTAGGGGCTCTTGACCGGTCGGAACACCGGCACCGGTACACCCAGCTGCTCGATGCTGTTCAAGACGAAGAGCGGCGACTCCGTGAAGCGGAAGTTCTTCACCGCCTTCGAGACCTTTCCATTCTCGATCAGCCAGAGCCCATCGCGTGTGAGGCCCGTCGCGAGCAGGCTGTTCCGATCCAGCTCCTCGATGTTGAAGAACCGCGTGACGAGGAGCCCGCGCTTGGTCGTGCGAATCATCTCATCGATCGAGGTCTCGCCTCCGCTCATGCGATAGCCCGTCATGCCTCGCACGCCGGCGTTCTCATGCAGGTGTGGGAGCGCGTAGCGCTCGCGATCATAGCGCAGGTTGGTGAGCACGCCTTTGTCGACCCAGGTCACCGGCTGCATCCATGGCTCGGGGAGAATCCCGAGCGCAGGGTCCGCCGGATCGTGGCTGATGGTGATCCGCTCGTCCATGACCTTGAGCCCGAGCTTCGTGCGCCAGAGCTGGAGCGCGGCGTCGTAGGACAGCGCCCAGGGCCCGCGTCCGCTCTCGGCCGCCTCCCGGCCGAGCGACGCGACCACGAGCTCCATGAGATCGGCCACCGCCTGGGGTTCGAGGATCACGGTGTACCGTCCGGGTTCCAGCGCCACCGGATCGCGCGAGGCGAGCGCCTTCTCGAGCGCACGCGCGGCCAGCGCGTGACTATCGATGCGATTCCAGTCGTAGCTGGAGAGCCCGGCCCACCCCGACGCCATCCCCTTGGCATCACGCACGGTCATCGAGCACTGCGCCTGCGTCCAGGCCGTGTACGGGATGTCCCACGGGGCGTAGGGGCCCGCCGGCCGCAGTGAGCTGAGCGCCGTCTGTGATCCGGCACGAACCTCGAGATAGCCGGCCGAGAGCAGCCCCTTCGCTTTTGCCGGCCCGATGAGCGCGCGGGCCAGCTCCCCGCGCACCTCGGGGCTCAGGTTGTAGGTGGCGTCGCTCCAGATCGCGGTCGTGGGACGCGGCGGATCAGGCACCGGCGGCTGCGCGCCATCTCGAGGGCGGCCTCCGTACAGTAGTGCCGCGCGCTCGGCGGCGCGCACGGCCGCCTCGAGCGACACGTCGTCGAGCTGATTCGTGCTCGCACTCCCTAGGCCGCGATCGGCCACCAGGCGGTCGATCCTGACTCTGACGTCCCGGCGGTCGCTGGCCAGGCTCACGCGATTGCGCGCCCAACGCAGCTCGCCGTTCCACCAGCTCCCGATCTCGACGCGCGTCTCCCCGCCCCCACGGGCGAAGCCGAAGATGCGCTGCGCGATCGCTTCGCACTCCGCCTTGGAGAGACTCCGATCGCTGTCCTCGAGGCGGATCAGCCGATCGGCTCGCCTGCGCGCGCTCACGCTTTCCTCATCGGGTCGATGAGCGTGAGCTCCTTCACCACCGCCGCCGGCGCGCTCACGCTGTGATAGCAGCGCTGGGCCGGCTCGCCCTTCGCCGCGCTCATTCCGTAGCGCCGCACGCTCTGTTCGCCGCCGATGGCGAGCAGATTCTTCCAGAGCTCCGTGGCCCGAAAGAGAAACCCCGCCGAGGCAATGCGCGCGACCCGCTTTCCGCGTTTGACCTCGTAGATCGCACCCG
>JADGGM010000655.1 GCA_019689955.1 Gemmatimonadaceae bacterium | reverse complement strand
GGCCGGCGGTACGCGGCGCGGGTGCTGGTGGCGCTGGCCGTCGTCGCGTGGTGGGGGGCGTCGCTCTCGAACACGCGCGACGACGTGCAGTACGCGCTGGAGACGGGGAACGACTACGCGGACATCCAGTGGCGTGGGTCGCGCCTCATCGCGTGGGTGCGCGCGCACGGGGGCGGGCATCCGCTGTTCACGAACTTCCCCACCGCGCTCTACTTCCACGCGGATCGGATGGCGCGCATGCTCCCGCAGTCGATCGCGCCCGACACGGTGCGCGCGTTCGCCGACACGCTCGCGCGGCGCGGCGGGTGGATCGTGGCGTTCGAGCGGTCGAGCGAGTACGCCGAGCGTCCGGACGCGCTGCTGCAGCGTTTGCGGGTGCGAGAGATCGCGCGGTTCAGCGATGGCGGCGTGTGGGTGACCGATTCGAGCGCCGCGACGCGCGGCGTGGCACGCTGACCGACGTCGCGCGTGGCGCGCGGGCGGGGTCAGTCGCGGGAGGGGAGCACGACGAGGCCGACCTTGAGCCCGCCGTGCTCGCTCGGCGCGGCGAAGAAGTGCGCGTAGTGGCGGTCGCGGTGGATGCGCAGCGCGTGCAGCGCGGCGATCCCGCCGTAGATCAGCGACACGTCGGTCTTCGAGAGCGACGAGGTGCGGGCCATGAACGCGACGTCGCTCACGCGGCCGTTGCGGCCGAGTGTGATGTAGAAGAGCACCGTCGCGATCCCGCCCGCCAGGATCCCGCGCTCGAACGCCCCGCCGCGGTGGTGCGGGATGTCGAGGATCGCCTCGTCGAGCACCGTCTGCACCGTGAGCCCCGCGCTCGAAAAGATGAATTGCTTGTGCGGCTCGAGGTCGGCGTCGATCCCCGAGTAGATCGTCGGGCGCCCCTTGTCGAAGCCGAAGCTCGGGTGGCCGCCGACGGCGTACGAGGCGATGATGTGTCCCGTTTCGTGCGCCAGGATGCTCGCCGCGAACCCGAGGGCGAAGTGGATGCGAAAGCGGGTGCGTGCGGCTCGGGCCGCTGTCGCACCGCTATCCGGCTGCGCGGTGGAAACGGACGCGCTCTCCGGCGCGGCGGCGCTCTGGGCGTGGCCGGCCGCGGCGGGTACGAGGGCGAAGGCGAGTGCGAGCGCGAGGCCGGCGAGGTTGCATCGAGGGCGCACGCCGCAATGTATGCCGCGCGCCCGTGCGGCGCCACGCGTCGGTTGGGTCCGGCAGTCGGTGGCTGCCGTTCAGGCAGGGGCAATTCGGCGTCTGTCGCGGCGCGGAGATTTCGCGTAAGCTGTGGCGGTGGGCAGGTCTCGATGTCGACGCCGACCACGTGACCCCCGACACGGATGAACGGTTATTGCATTGTGATCCGCGACGCATCGGAGGCGATTATGGATCGCAACTTCGTCATGATGGCATTGGATGAGCGGCGTGTGCTCCAGATCATCTATGCCGGTGGGGGACCGCGGACGATTCAGCCGCATGCGATCGTGCGGAAGGCGGACGGGACGGAACTGCTCGAGGCGTATCAGGTGACGGGGGGCACGGAAGGGGAAGTGGAGCACGGGTGGCGGCACTTCGATCTGTCGCGGATCGACCACGTGGATCTGCGCGGCGAGACGTTCGAGCCGCGGCGCGACTTCCGTCCGGTGAGCAGCGAGTCCGGGGTCGTGGTGGCGCAGGTGCGTCAAGCGGGGCCCGACGCCGCGGTGGTCTGACGGCGGCGCCGGGTGTCTCAGCTCTGAATCTTCTTCAGCGTCACGCTCCCGTTGACGGTGCCCATGCGGATCTCGCGTCCACCGGCGCCGAGCATCGCGCTGACGTGGCGCGACGAAGTCTCTCCGGTGCGGGTGAGCGGGTAGTCGATCGTGATGTGGCCGGTCACGGTGCTGGCGTCGACGTTCGCATCGAGCTGAGGCGGGAGCTCGGCGGTGACGGAGCCGTTGACGGTCGTCGCGGAGATCGCGCCCGAGTCGGCGAGGGTGTCGACGTGCGCGAAGACGCTCCCGTTCACCGAGCTGAGCACCACGGGCCCGTGCGTGGTCGATGCGTGCACGGTGCCGTCGATCGTGTGCGCGACCACGGCAGCGCCGGCGCCATCGATGTGGACGCTGCCGACGATGGTGCTCACGT
>JADGGM010000654.1 GCA_019689955.1 Gemmatimonadaceae bacterium | reverse complement strand
GTGTTGTTTATATGCTACAGCTTGGGCGGCGCCGCCGACGGCGGCGATGGTGCCGGCGACGCGCGTCCACGCGCCCCCGGGGACCGTCCCCTGCGAGTGGTGCGGGAACCCGACCGCCGCCGGGCTCCCCTTCTGCGCGCACTGCGGGCGCCGCCCCGGCGTGAAGCTCACCACGGCCACCTCGTGCGCTGCGTGCGGGGCCACGGTGCGCGAGAGCGACAGCTTCTGCTCCGCGTGCGGGGTCCCGCTCCGGCAGTCCGAGCCTCAGGGGGAGGCGGAGGTCCACACCCTCGTCTTCTCGGCCCATCGATATGATGCGGGTCCGCGTCTCGCGGTTCTGGACGAAAATGGCGAGATTCGGCAGATGGTCCCCATGACGAAGCTCGAGATGACGATCGGGCGCGGGGCGTGCGACCTGTCGTTCGCCGACGATGCGTTCCTCTCCCCGATCCACGCGCAGGTCGTGTGGCGCGACGGAGGGATGTTCGTGCGCGATCTCGGGTCGTGTAACCGGACGTGGGTCTACCTCGACGGCCCGGCCCCGCTCGTGGACGACGATTGCCTCCTGCTCGGCTCGCAGATCCTCCAGTTCCGCCGCATCGGCTCCCCCGCCCCGCTCGGGCAGGAGGCCGACGGCACGCGGCGCATCGGCTCCGTGACACCGGCCCCGGACCTCGCCGTGCTGGTCCAGCTCCGCGCCGACGGGAGCGTGCGCGACACCGTGCACCTGGGCCCCGGCCGGCCGCTGGTGATCGGGCGTGACACCGGCGACTGGACCTTTCCGTACGACCACACTATGAGCGGCACGCACGCCGAGATTCGCTACGAGGACGGGCGCTTCGTGATCCGGGACCTGGGGAGCCGGAACGGCGTGGCCGTGGCGGTGCGCGGGGACCGGCCGCTGGCCGTGGGGCAGCGGCTGCTCGTCGGCGATCACATCCTGCGCGTGGAGAGCGTGTGAGCGCGCTCAAGACGTGCCCGCAATGCGGCTCGGAGTACGAGCTGGACATCAAGTTCTGCCCGAAGGACGGGAGCACGCTCCGCGTCCCGGCGGGGGGTGACCTGGTCGGCTCGGTGATCGCGGACCGGTACCACGTGCTGCGCAAGCTTGGCGAAGGGGGGATGGGGCAGGTCTACCTCGCCGAGCACGTGAAGATGGGGCGGAAGAGCGCCATCAAAGTGATGAACCCCTCGATGTCGCACGACCCCGACGCGATCGGTCGCTTCAACCGGGAGGCGGCGAACGCGAGCCGGATCTCGCATAACAACGTGGCGGCGATCTACGACTTCGGCGAGACGCCGGAGGGGCTGATCTACCTCGCGATGGAGTACATCGAGGGGGAGCCGCTCACGAAGATCATGGAGCGCACGGGCGCGCTCCCGCCGGCGCGCGCGGCCGACATCGCGCGGCAGGTGGCCGAGGCGCTCGAGGCAGCGCACGAGCTGGGGATCGTGCACCGCGACCTCAAGCCCGACAACATCATGATCGCGACCGGGAAGGACGGGCGCGACGTGGTGAAGGTCGTGGACTTCGGGATCGCCAAGGCGCAGGGGGGCGAGGGGCAGAAGGTCACCAAGACGGGGCTCGTGGTCGGGACGCCGGAGTACATGAGCCCCGAGCAGCTCTCGGGGGACCAGCTCGATGGCCGGAGCGACGTGTACACGCTCGGCCTCGTGACCTTCCACATGCTGACCGGCACGCTTCCGTTCCCGAGCTCGACGATCCAGGAGTCGATGATCATGCGGCTCACGGATCGCCCGCGCACGCTCGCGGAGATGCGTCCGGACGCGACGTGGCCCGCGCCGCTGCAGCACGTGCTCGACCGCGCGCTCGCGCGGCGGGCCGACGAGCGCTATCAGCGCGCGAGCGACTTTGCCGCGGACATCGTGCGCGCGGTGAGCGGCGGGGCGGCCGGCGCGGCGCCGGCCGGCGCACCGACCGTCGTGAACCCCGCGGCGTCGAGCGCGACCGTTCCGCAGACGCGCGTGTCCGGCGGCGGGGGTCCGCCCACGCCGCAGCCGGGAGCAGCGCCCGCATCGCGCGGGCGCCGGGTGCTCGTCTCGGTGGGGGTCGGAGCGGGGCTGCTCGTGGTCGCGGTGGCGGCGCGGCGGGCGGGGGGCGCGCACCCCGGCCC
>JADGGM010000653.1 GCA_019689955.1 Gemmatimonadaceae bacterium | reverse complement strand
CTCCCCACCCTCTGCTGCTGCGCCGCGACCCAGGCGCGGACGGCCCCGTACGGATCGCTCGGCTTCGACCTGGCGAGCGCGATGATCCGCGCGTTCGCCCGCCGCAGGTCACCACCTTCCAGGGCGAGCACGGCGTCGAACTGCTCGAGCCCCGTGCGGTAGACCCGCTGCGCGAAGAGCCTCGCGTTGTTGAGCGAGAAGCGCACCGTCGTCCCCGGCCGGTAGCCGGGGAACCGCGGGAGGATGCTGTCCACGAACAGCGTGCGCGCCCGCGCGTAGATCGTGTCGCGCACGGCGATCCGAGCCGCGGCGCTCGCCGGGTGCGCCGCGAAGGCCGAATCGAGGGAGTGGTACACCGCCTCGAGGAACGTCCCGTAGAGCACCTCGCGCGCCCAGTCCTCCTCGCTCGCCCGAAGGTTGGCCGTGTCCCCGCGCGCGCGGAAGTACCACATCGCCCCGTGCGAGCCGACGAAGTTCGCGAACGACTCGTTGAACACGGCCTGCCCCGGCGCGTAGAACGTGTTGTGCGTCAGCTCGTGGATCACCGTGTTCACGAGCGACGCGGAGTCCTCGTGGAGGGTAGAAGAGACGAGCGGATCGTTGAACCAGCCGAGGGTGCTGAACGCCGAGGCGGGGCGCACGTACGTGTCGAACCCACGCCGCTCGAGGTCGCGCGCGGCGGCGAGCGCGTCGCGCGGATCGAAAAACCCCTTGTACGGCACCCGCCCCACGATCGGGAACCACCAGGTGTACGAGCGCAACCGGTCGCGGTACGCGGCCGAGAGCACCAGCACGAGCGTATCGGAGTCGAGGCGGCTGTACGTCGTGAAGCTCTCCCCGGCGCTGAGCCGCACCGAGTCCACCGCGAACGCCCGCGCCGCGAGCACGAGCTGGAGCTTGGCGCGCGTGACCGGATCGGTGCTGGGGGAGGCGATGAGCGCCGGGATGGCCTTGCGCCGGGCGAGTATGTGCGCTTCGGCCCACCCCGCGCGCGCGAGATAGCGCCCGGTGCGGGTGAGCGTGAAGAACCCAAGGAGGAGCAGCGCGACGACGAAGAGCCCCCGCCGCACGATGCGTGCGGGGGAGATCATGCGGGGTGGGCTATCTCCACCACCGCACGCCGACGCGGTGCGTCGCGCCGAGGACGTCGGAGCCCTCGTACGCGTAGTCGAGCGCCAGGTTGCGGGCGCGGAGCCCGCCGCCGAAGGAGACGGGGGAGATCGCCGCCCCCTCCGGGCGGGCGAGCGCGCCGACCCGTCCCAGGAGCGCGATGTCGCTCGTGGCGTGGTACGTCACCTCGACCCCGCCCAGCGGCTGCGCCTTCCCATCGCGGATCGAGGCGACCTCGATCGTCGCGAGGAAGTCGAGCGGCCCGATCCCATGGACGGGGACCGCTGTCCCCACGCGCACCATGCGCGGCAGCGGGCGCCGATCGTCGAGGATCGAGATGTCCCCGCCCACGTTGAGGAGCGACGCGCCGAAGGTGACCCCCTTGATGTCGAACGCGGCGCCGAAGTCGGCCGCGCCCGTCCCGGCGCTCTGATCGACCAGCCGCTGGCTCACGTACTTCCCCGTCGCCCCGAGCCGCACCCCGTGCACGTTCACGGCGTACGCGAGCGACGCGACGTAGTCCCCGCCGGCGGAGATCGTCGCCCCCGGATCGCTCCCGCTCGACGGGTCGCCGACGATCACGCGCTCGGTGGTGCCGTAGTCGAGCACCTGCAGCCCGACGCCGATGGTGCCGTGCCAGAGGTGCGTGGCCGCTGCGGCCGCGGCGAGGGTGGACGAGAGGAACCACTGCTGGACGGAGAGCCCCGCGGAGATCTTGTGCACCTCCGCGAGCTGGGCCGGATTGTAGAAGATCGCCGCCTCATCGGTGCCGGCCGCCACGAAGGAGTTCCCGAGCGCGAGCGCGCGCGTGCTCGCCGGGAGCTCGAGGAGCACTCCCGAGTTCGTGTTGGTCTGCGCCGGCACCTGCGGCGCCAGCGCCATGGCCGCGACCGCGGCGACGGCGGCGAGTCGTCTCAAAGGCAGCCCCCCTCTGCTCGGACAGTATAGCATCAGAGGAGAAAGCACGGAAAGAGGGCCACGCACCGGTCCCCCCCCCGCACCCACGCCTACCACCGCGCCCGCTACTGG
>JADGGM010000652.1 GCA_019689955.1 Gemmatimonadaceae bacterium | reverse complement strand
GCCGGGATCAGCGGGGGGAGGCAGCCGATGCGCGGGAAGTCGATCTGCTCGGCGATCGCGAGGAACGAATGCGCGACGCCATCGATTGTGATCGTGACCGGCGTGAAGGAATCAGCGGCGCGGAGGAGCGCGGCCACGTGGTGGAGCGCCGCCGCGTTCTCGGCATCACCCGGCGCGTGCGGAGCGGCGGCGACCGAATCGGCCACCTGGTCGAAGGCGCGCGCCATCGCCGCCACGTCGTTCCCGGGACCCGAGGTAGCGCCATCGCGGCCACACCCCGCCAACGCCAGGACGGCGAGCGCGAGGACCGACAGACGAGACACGACCATCGTGACACCCCCACGGCGACGGGTTGAACGCGCGGCCCGTGCGCTGGCGCACCATTGCGCCGGCCGCGGCCGCGCACCAGGATGAACCCTTCTCGCTTGCCGGTGGTCACCAGGCGCGCCGACCGGACCCGTGGTGACCCGGCGGCGTGTGATGAGGTTATCACTCGATGAACATGACTGACGCGGCGCTCGTCCGAAAGATCCTGGAAGGCGATGAGCACGCGTTCACCACCCTGGTCGACCGCCACTACGATCGATGCGCGCGCTTCGCCCGCCACATGCTCGGCAACCGCGAAGATGCCGAAGAAGCCGTGCAGGACACCTTCGTGCGGGCGTACCGCTCGCTGCACCGCTACGAGGATCGTCAACGGTTCACCGGGTGGCTGATGCGGATCCTGGTGAACAGGTGCCGCACGGTCGGCGGGCGGCGGCAGCGGCGCGACCGGACGTTCGTCCCCGCGCCCGCCGTGGTGCAGGAAGCAGCCGAGGAGCATCCGGCGGAGCACGCCGCCTGGCGCGAGGAGATCCAGCGCGCGCTCGGGCGATTGGAGCCCGAGCAGCGCGAAGCCTTTCTGCTGAAGCACGTCGAGGAGCTGAGCTACGGCGAGATGTCCGAGATCACCGGCGTCGGCATCTCGGCGCTCAAGATGCGCGTCAAGCGAGCGTGCGACCGGCTGCGCGAGCTCCTGGAGGAGGTGCAGCATGTTGGATGAACGGGACGAGCTGATCGAGGCGATCGCCCGCGAGCTCCGCGCGACCCCTGCCGCCGACCCGGCGGCGAAGGCGCGCGTCATCGCCGCCGTGCGCGGCCATCGCGTGCGGTGGCCCGCGACCTGGTGGCAGTGGCTCCGCACCAGGCGCACCGTGCGCATCTCGCCGCTCGGCGGGCTCGCCGTTGCCGCGGGCGCCGCGGCCATCGTGTTCGCGGCGCAGCACATCTCCCCTGCGCACCGCGTCGTCGCCCCCCCGGCGTCCCCGGCGGCCGCGGCCGCCGCGGCGCCCGGCGTGCGGACCGTGCAGTTCATGCTCGTCGCACCCTCCGCATCGCGCGTCGCGCTCGTCGGCGACTTCAACGGCTGGGATACGCACGCCACCCCGCTCCACGCCGTGGCTGCGCGCGGAGTCTGGGCCGTCGAGATCCCCCTGCGTCCCGGGCGCCACGCCTACGCCTTCGTGGTGGACGATTCCACGTGGATGGCCGACCCCGTCGCCGCGCGCGCCCCCGGGGACGACTTCGGCGCGCCGAGCTCCGTGATCGTCGTGGAAGGAGGCGCCACGTGAGGCCGCGCGCGGCGCTCGCCACGTGGATCGTGACCGCCGCGGTCGTCGCCGCGCACGCGCTCCCAGCGCAGACGAACCGCCTGGCCTCGCGCCTCGACTCCGCCACGGCGGCCGAAGTCTCGCGGATCGCCGACTCCGCGCGGGCCCTCGGCCTCCCCGTCGAGCCTCTGTTCGACAAAGCCCTCGAGGGGGCCACCAAGCGGGCCGACGGCGCGCGCATCATCGCCGCCGTGCGCAGCCTCGCCCACCGGCTCGCCGTCGCCCGCACCGCGCTCGGCCCGACGACCAGCGAATCCGAGCTCGTCGCCGCAGCCGGCGCGCTCTTCCAGGGCGTCTCCCCCGCCGACCTCACCCGTCTGCGCAACGCCCGGAGCGGGCAGTCGCTCGCGCTCCCCCTCGTCGTGCTCACCGACCTCATCGAGCGCGGCGTCCCCACCGGGACCGCGACCGCCATCGTCGTGGATGTTGCGCGAACCGGTGCCGGTGACCCAGTATTCGTCGCGCTCCGGCGTGACGTGGACCACGACATCACCGCC
>JADGGM010000651.1 GCA_019689955.1 Gemmatimonadaceae bacterium | reverse complement strand
GTGCTGCACACCCCCCGCGCCCCCCCGCCGCGGCCCGCGCGCGGCGCCGCGCGCGGCACCCCTGGATACTGTCGTGCCCCGCGCGCCGGGACAAGGCGGGCTCGGGTGTTCGTGGCCACGGGAGCGTGTGCCGGGAGCCCACCGACATCCCCACCGTCGGCCGTTTTGCGGTGATCACCGACCCGCAGGGAGGGATGTTCGCCGTGCAGTCGTTCGCGAACGCGTAGCGCGCGTGCGGGCGCCGGTCGCGCGCGGTGGAGCGGCCGGCGCGCCCGTCGCGCGTGGTCAGTAGTCGACCGGGCGGAGGTAGCTCTCCCCGATCGCCGTCGCGCTCAGCATGGCGACGGTGGGCGGGCGGCGCTTCCAGTGCGTGCGCTCGAGGCGCTGCCGCACGAGCTCGACCTCCTCGCGCGGGAAGCCGCGCGCCGCGAGGTCGTCCACCGAGAAGCCGTGCAGCAGCCAGTGGAGGATGCGGTCGGCTTTGGCGTAGCTGATCCCGATGTCCCCCTCGTCCGTCTGCCCCGTCACCAGATCGGCGGTGGGCGCCTTCTCGATGATCGCCTTCGGCACGCCGAGGTGGCGGGCGAGCGCCCACACCTGCGTCTTGTAGAGATCGCCGAGCGGGTTGAGCGGCGGCGAGTCGTCGGCGTGCCAGGTGAAGTAGCCGAGGAGGCGCTCGGTCTTGTTCCCCGTGCCGAGCGGGATCGCGCGGTAGCGGGCGGAGAGATCGAAGAGCGCGATCATGCGCATGCGCGCCATCACGTTGCCGCGTCGCGTCGCGTCGGCGTCCGGCTCGTGGGCGAGGTAGCCGTCGACGGCCGCGGTGATCTCGATCGTGCGTGCTTCGATGCCGAGCGCGTCGATCACGAGCTGCGCGTGCTCCAGGCTTTCGGGGCTCGAGGTGCGATACGGGAGCCGCACGCCGATCACGTGCTCGGGCCCGAGCGCGCGCGCGGCGAGGAACGCGGTGACGGCCGAGTCCACGCCGCCGGAGATCGCGACGATCCCGTTGCGGAACCCTCGCTGCCGGGTCTCGTCGGCGAGGAACTGCGTGAGCCACCGTTCGGTGAGCGCCGCGTCGATCTCGAGCGGCGGCGGCCCCCCCGCCTCGGCCGCGCTCACGGCGATCACCGGGAGACGCGCGCGCCCGTCGCCCGCGGCGCGCTCACTCGGCGCGCCGTCGGTGCGCGCCGCCTCGCGGCTCTCCGTGCACGGCGCCGGCGGCGCGGGATCGTACGAGAGCTCCGCCGGCACCTCGGCGCGGATCCGGTCGAGCGTCTCGAGGAGGTGCGGCATCGCCGTGCGGAGATCGGCGAGGAGGGGCGTGTCGGCGCGGGCGCGGGTGATGTCGGCGAGGTCCGCGGGGACGGCGAGGATCGTTTCGTCCCACAACGTCGCACGCGCGCGGACCACGCCGTCGGGGCCGACGATGAGCGAGCCGCCGGGGAACGACTTGCCTCCCTCGTTGGTGGCGAGGTTGGTGAGGGAGACGAACACCCCGTGCTCCTCGGCGATGTCGCGGGCGAGGCGTTCCCAGCGGGCGACGCTCGCCGGGCCGGGGATGCCGTCGTCGCGCGGCCACGCCCCGCGCGCGGGGGCGGCGGCGGAAAGGAAGATGATCTGCGCGCCGTCGAGGGCGAGGAGCGTCCCCGGGAGGCTGTGCCACGCATCCTCGCAGACGAGGATCGCGCAGCGCCCCCACGGCATGTCGAACGCGCGCACCTCGTGCCCCCGCTCCACGAAGCGCTCCTCGTCGAAGAGGCCGTAGGTGGGGAGGAAGTTCTTCCGGTGGACGTGGCGGATGAGCGGTTCTTCGCCCCCCAAGCGGACGCACATCGCGCTGTTGTAGAGCGTGTTCTGCCAGACCTCGTAGAAGCCAAGCACCACCTCGAGGGTGCGTTCCGCGGGGACCACGGCGAGGTACGCCTGCTGGAGATCGCGCGCGAGCGCCCCCGCGGTGAGCGCGAGCTCGCGGACTCCGCCTTCCACGAAGTAGCCGGTGAGGGCGGTCTCGGGGAGGTGGAGGACGTGCGGCCGCGGGGCGAGGGTGTCGATCTGCGCGAAGAAGTCGGTCAGGCGCCGGAGGTTGGCGACGTACTCCCCCTTCCGCGGCGCGAACTGGAGCGAGGCGAGGTGGATGATGGGGGGC
>JADGGM010000012.1 GCA_019689955.1 Gemmatimonadaceae bacterium | reverse complement strand
CCCCGAGGCTACGACCCGCCGGACGCCCCCACGCTGTCCACGACCCGTGCTCCCCCGCGACCCGTGTCGCGTGTTTTTTGTTCTAAATACGAACAAAACAAGCCGACCTCGTTGACCGACGACGTAGCGCTAACCCTTCTCAGGAGAGCCAAGAGATGAGACGAACGTGTGTGCTTCTCGTATGTCTCGCCCTCTTGCCGCTGATCGCCTCCGCTGCCCGCGCACAGACAGCGACCGGACAGGCTCCGACAGGACAGATCACCGGCACCGTGACCGACGCCGCCTCCGGCACACCGATCGCGTACGCCACCGTCTTCGTCGTCGGGACCCGGATCGGCACGCAGGCCGGGGCCGATGGACGGTTCACCCTCAACCGGGTCCCGGCGGGCACGCACCACGTGCGCGCGATGCTCATCGGCTACGCCGCGCACGATGACACGATCACCGTCACCGCCAACGAAACGACGACCGCGACCTTCCGCCTCACCCGCCTCTCCATGGCGCTCAACCCGGTCGTCACCATCGGCTACGGCACCCAGCGACGCTCCGATCTCACCGGCTCCGTCGCCTCCGTCGAGCCGAACGTGGACCGCCGCACGATCGGCTCGCTCGAGGAAACGCTCCAGGGGACGGCGCCGGGCGTCCAGGTCACGACGGCCTCCAGCGCGCCGGGCGGCGGGATCTCGATCCGCGTCCGCGGTACGTCGTCGATCAGCGGGAACGGGGAGCCGCTCTACGTGATCGACGGTCTCCCGGTCGACAACGATCCGAACAACGCGAGCCCGACCGACGGCGGCCGCGATGCGAACGCGGTGGCACCGGCCAATCCGCTGGCGGCGATCAACCCGAGCGACATCGAGTCGATCGAGATCCTCAAGGACGCCTCGGCGACCTCGATCTACGGGGCGCGCGGGGCGAATGGGGTCGTCATCATCACCACGAAGCGGGGTACGGCCGGCAAGCCGCGCGTGACGCTCGACTCGTACCTCGGCTTCCAGTCGGTCGCCAAGCGGTACGATCTCCTCACGGGGCCGGAGTTCGCGGAGTTCGCGAACGCGTGGGCGCAGGCGCAGACGACGCCGTCCACCCCCTTCCCCGACCCGTCCGCGGTCCCGAACGTCGACTGGCAAGATGTCATCTTCCGCACGGCGCCGGTGAGCAACGTGCAGCTCGGGGTCACGGGAGGGACGTCGGGCGACAACGCGACGCGCTACGCGCTCTCGGGGGGCGTCTACCAGCAACAGGGGGTGGTCGTCGGCTCCGACTTCCGGCGCATCTCGCTCCGCGGGAACCTCGATCAGATGGCGGGGCCGCGGCTCCGCCTCGCGAGCAACGTCTTCGTCAGCCGAGTGAATTCGTCGCAGGTGCCGACCGACGGCTCGTTCAACGCCGGCGCGGGCGCGGTCGGCGCGGCGATCCAGTACATCCCGATCATGCCGGTCCACCGCCCGGATGGGTCGTACACGCTCGCCTCGGTCGACTACCCCACGGTCCTCTCGGCGCTCGGCCTCACGGGGGGGAACATCCCCAACCCGCTCGCCACGGCGCTCGAGGTCCAGGACCAGCTGGGCGACACGCGCGTGCTCGCCAACGCGACGGGTGAGTACACGCTCTTCGATGGGCTGACGCTCAAGGCGAACATCGGCGCCGACCTCTCCGACCGCACGCGCGACACGTACTACCCGAGCACGACGCTGCAGGGGCAGGGGCTCAACGGCCGCGCGATCCGCGGTGACCTGAAGAACACGAACTGGCTGAACGAGTTCACGCTCAACTTCCACCGCACCTTCGGGACCGCGCACGCGGTGCAGGCGGTGGCGGGCTACACGCGCCAGGTGCAGAACTCGATCCGGCAGCAGCAGCAGAACAGCAACTTCGTCAACGACATCACGGGGTACGAGGACATCGGCGCAGGGACGGTGTTCGGTGCGCCGTCGTCGTCGCACACGCGCTGGACCCTGGCGTCCTACCTCGGCCGCATCAACTACACGCTCCTCGACCGCTACCTGGTCACGGTGACGGGGCGCGAGGACGGCTCCTCGCGCTTCGGCGCGTCGCACCGGTGGGGCTTCTTCCCCTCGGCGGCCATCGGCTGGCGGGTCTCCGAGGAGCCGTTCATGCGGCGCTTCACGATGATCGACCAGCTCAAGCTGCGCGCGTCGTACGGCGTCGCGGGGAACCCGTCGATCGCGCCGTACCAGTCGCTCTCGCACCTCACGGCCGGCCAGTACGCGTTCGGCGGGCAGACGTCGGCGGCGTACTACCCGTCGACGCTCGGCAACGACAAGCTGGGCTGGGAGAGCACGAAGCAGCTCGACATCGGGCTCGACCTCGGGCTCTATCAGGGGCGCGTCGACTTCACGGCCGACTGGTACGACAAGCGCACCGACGACCTCCTCCTCCAGATCAACCTCCCCACGGAGACGGGGTTCAGCACCGCGTACGTGAACGCGGGCGCGATCCGCAACCGCGGGATCGAGCTGGGGCTCACGCTGCGGCCGATCATGGGCGGCGAGCGCCCGGGCGCGCTGGCCTGGACCACGACGTTCACCTTCTCCCACAACCAGAACAGGGTGCTCGACCTGGGCGGCGTGGACCGCATCTTCGCGACCTCCACGAACTCGGACATCAAGGCGATGGGGACGCTCGTACAGGTCGGGGAGCCGATCGGGGTGTTCTACGGCTACAAGACGGCGGGGGTCTTCCGCGACTCGGCGCAGCTCGCGGACTGGCTCTCGAAGACGCGCATGGGGAGCGGGAGCCCGCCGGACCTGGGCTCCACGGTGTTCGTGGACGTGAACGGCGACGGCGTGATCGACGCGAACGACCGCACGATCATCGGCGACCCGAACCCCAAGTTCACCGCGGGGTGGCAGAACATGGTCGACTTCAAGGGGTTCCACCTGCTCGCGCTCTTCGATGCGTCGTACGGCAACAAGGTGTTCAACCTGAACCTCAACCGCCTCGACGGCGCGGGGCCGAGTGGGAACGTGCTGCGCGAGCGCGTGCTCGACGCGTGGTCGCCCACCAACCCCAACGGGAAGTATCCCAAGATCGGTTCGGGGGTCGGCTTCCTGACGTCCGACTTCACCGACCAGCTCGTGGAGGACGGCTCCTTCCTCCGGCTGCGCACCGTGACGATCTCGCGTGACCTCCCCCAGCAGTGGCTGCGCGCGCGGGGGATCGACAACGCCCGCATCTTCGTCTCGGGGCAGAACCTCCACACGTGGACCAAGTACAGCGGGTTCAACCCCGACGTGAGCAGCCTCGGCGTCGGGAACGTGAACCGCGGCATCGACATCGGCGCCTACCCGCTGGCCCGCACGTTCAGCTTCGGCATCAACCTGAGCTACTGAGGATGATCATGATTCGACGGATTGGCGCATCCTTCGCGGCGGGGCAGCGGCGCGCCGGGCGGTGGATCCAGGCCGCTTTCGCGGTCGCCGCGCTCCTGGCGAGCGCCGGATGCAACGACGACAAGTTCCTCACCGAGGAACCGATCGACTTCGTGGGGCCGACGAACTTCTACCGCACGCAGGCGGACGCGATCGCGGCGATCAACGGCGTGTACGCGGCGTTCGAGAACACGTCGGGCACGAACTACTACGGCGGCTTCTTCGTCATGCTCGTGGAGTTCCCGACGGAGATGCAGACGCCCTACCTGAGCGCCGGGAACGAGCGGAGCCTGGTCGACAACTACAACTTCACCCCGTCGCACAACTACATCTACCAGGCGTGGCTCAACGCCTACGTGGCGATCAACCGCGCGAACGCGGTGATCGACCACGTGCCGGGGATCGACATGGACACCACGCTGCGCGCGCGCATCGTGGGGGAGGCGAAGTTCCTGCGCGCGCTGCACTACTTCAACCTCGTGCGGCTCTTCGGCGGCGTGCCGCTCTACGTCCATGAGACCACGTCGCTCGACAGCCTCCAGCGCCCGCGCGCGACGGCGGCGCAGGTGTACGACCTCATCATCCAGGACCTCCGGGACGCGATCGCCGTGCTCCCCCCCGCGAGCGCGTACGGGCCCGGGGACAGCGGGCGTGCCTCGCGCGGGGCGGCGAAGACGCTGCTGGCCAAGGTGTACATCCAGCGCGCGGGGACCGGAGTCGGGACGCCGGCGGACTACCAGACGGCGCTCGACATCCTCCGCGACATCGACGCGACCGAGGGGTACGCGCTCCTCCCGAACTACGGCGACCTCTTCGACATGAAGCACGAGGTCAACCAGGAGGTGATCTTCGACATCCAGTGCACCCGTGCACCGGGGCTCGGCTGCCGCATCTCGAACCAGGTGGCGCCGCGCAAGTCGAACTACGGCAACTCGCAGAACGGGTCGTTCACGGCGGAGATGCCGTTCTTCGAGGAGTTCGCCCTCAACGACAAGCGGCGCGCCGTGACGTGGCAGCTCTCCTTCGTGGACAAGAACGACAACATCGTCACCTGGGACTCCACGCAGTCGGCGAAGGGGACCTACGGCGCCGACACGCCGTACATGCGCAAGTTCCTCGACTCGCTCTCCACGGGCTACGACGAGGCGAACTACATCATCCTGCGCTACGCCGACAACCTGCTCATGGAGTCGGAGGCGATCAACGAGATCGAGGGGCCGACGGCGGCGGCGTACGCGCCGATCAACCTCGTGCGCGAGCGCGCGGGGATCGGCGACCTGGTGCCGGGGCTCTCGAAGGAGGCGTTCCGCGACTCGGTGTTCCACGAGCGGCGGCTGGAGCTGGCGATGGAAGGGCCGAACGGATACTTCGACAGCCAGCGCAACTGGGCGTGGGCGTCGGCGCGCATCGTCGCGAACATGCAGCTCGGGAAGGCGACGGGGTTCAAGACGAGCAAGTACCCCAAGGCCGCGCCCTTCGACGCGCCGCCGATCCCGGACAAGTTCAAGCTGATGCCGATCCCGCAGCGGGCGTGCGACCTCAATCCGCTGCTGGAGCAGAACCCCGGATGGGGAAGCTGTCGCTGACACGCGACCGGCATCCCGTACGCACCCGCCTCCGTGGCCCTCGCGCGAGGGTCGCGGAGGCGGCGTGCGTCGGGGCGGTGGGGGAACGACCGCGCCGAGTGATACGCGCTCCGCGCGCGCCCCGGGTGGCCCTGCCTCGTCGCCGAGCCGCTGTCGACGCGTTCCGCATCGCGCCGCTCGACTCACACGGAAGGTGATCACCATGCGATCTCGCGCACTGCTCCTCTCGCTCGCCCTCGCCGGGGCGCTCGGCGCGCCGGCCCGGCCGATCACGGTCTACCTCGCGGGCGATTCGACCATGGCCCCGAAGCGCCCCGACCGCCGCCCCGAGACCGGGTGGGGGGAGGCGCTGCAGCAGTACTTTCGCCCGGAGGACGTCCGCATCGCCAACCACGCGATGAACGGCCGCAGCACGCGCACGTTCATCGCCGAAGGGCGGTGGCAGGCGATCATCGACTCGCTCGCGCCGGGGGATTACGTCTTCATCCAGTTCGGGCACAACGACGAATCGGTGGAGAAGACCGATCGCTACACGCCCCCGGACGACTATCGGGCGAACCTCCGCCGCATGGTGGCCGACGTGCGCGCGCGGCACGCGCAGCCGGTGCTGCTCACGCCGGTGTATCGCCGGAAGTTCGACGCCGAGGGCACGCTGGTCGACACGCACGGCATCTACCCCGACATCGTGCGCGCGGTCGCCAGGGAAGAGCGGGTGCCGCTCATCGACCTGCATCGCAGCACGGGAGAACTGCTCGCGCGGCTGGGCCCCGACTCGTCGAAGGCGCTCTTTCTCCAGCTGGAGCCCGGAGCATCGCCGAACTACCCGAACGGGGTCCACGACAACACGCACTTCCGCCCACTCGGCGCCGAGCTGGTGGCGCGGCTCGCGGTCGACGGCATCCGGCAGGCACACCTCGGGCTCACCGCCTCCCTGCGCGCCGCGCCGGACAGCGTCCACGCCGCGAGCGGCGCGGGGCGCGACTAGCGGTTGCGCTTGGTGGTGATCAGCACCACGCCGTTCGCCCCGCGCACACCGTACTGCGCGATCGACGAGGCGTCCTTGAGCACCTCGATGCGCGCGATGTCGTCGGGGTTGAGCGAGATCAGTCCGTCGGGGCCGGTCTCGATCGGGAAGCCGTCGATGACGTAGAGCGGGTCGTTGCTCCCGTTCAGCGAGCTCGCGCCGCGGATGCGGACGGCGATCCCGTTCGGCCCGCGGATGACCTGCACGCCCGGGAAGCGGCCGGCGAAGAGCTCCTCCACGCGGCCGGCGCCGCGCCCCTCCCACTCGTCGGCTGTCGCGGTCCGCGTGGCGATCGGGGCCGCGCCGGCGCTGCGCTCGGCCGCGCGGGCGGCGACGGAGGAGTCCGTCGCGAACTGGGTGGAGTCCGCGGGCACGGGGGCCGCGGCGCTCGAGGGGGGAGCGCGATGGCCACACGCCGCGGTCGCGACGAGCACCGCAGCCACGCGCGCGGCACGCCAGCGGCGGTGCGTCGAACGAGAGCGTGCCATGGATGGTTCTCCCCCTGCCGGCGAGCGACGGCGCTGTTCGGGTCTCCCCCCGCTCTCGGCAGGCGTGAGGAGGTGAAGACGGAGACGCTCCCGTAGAACATGCCTCCGATATGCCACCCGCGCAATGCGCCCCGCCGAACCGGGCGGCGAGCGCCGCGGTTCCGCTCAGCGGGCGGACGCAGGCGTCACCAGCGGCACCCAGCCGCCGAGGACGCGATCGACCGCGTACGTCGCCGCCTGCGCCGCGGAGAGCACGCGCCGCCGCGGGCTCGCGACCGCGCCGGGGCCCGTGCTCCCGTACTCGAAGAAGCGCGCATCCTCCGGCTCGTTCCAGATGCGCTGCCCGGTCGAGTCGACGTGCGACATGCGGTCCCATCCCTTGGCGCCGATGTGGTCGTCCATCCAGCAGTCGATGAACACCGCGCTCGAGCTGATCCCGGGCGCGCCGTACGGGTGCCACGGCCGGCCCAGGGTGACGGAGGCGGGCGCCATCGACGGGCGCTCCTTCGTCAAGCGGCTGTGCACGAAGACGAAGCCGTACGGCTGCGACGCGGGCGTGCTCGGCGCCGTGATGTAGCCGTTGTTCGTCGCGCTCCCGCGGTCGCGCGAGATGATGTCGCAGTCGTCGAACACCGCCACCCCGGCGCCGAAGATGAAGTCGACGTTCCCGGCAATCTCGCAGTGGACGAAGTACGAGCGCCCGGCGTTGGGGAAGAGCGTGTCCTGGTACCCCGCGATGCGCACGTCGTCGAACACCGCCCGGTCGCTCAGCATGTCCAGCATGAGCGCGACCGCCTGCGCGTCGCGCACGCGCGTGGGGTCATCCGCGGCCTTGGCGAAGTTCGCCGGGTAGTCGAAGGCGTTCTCGATCGTGAGGTGCTCGGCGTGGAAGCCGGGGGCCACGATGCGGAGCGTGTAGCTGCCGCGCGTGCCGTAGGTTCCCCCCTCGGGGCGCGGCGTCCCCGCGGCGGCATCGTAGGTGAGGATCGTGCGGTCGCGGCTCTCGCCACGGAGGGTCACGTACGGGCGGTCGACGGTGAGCTTCTCGCGGTAACGCCCGTTGCGCACGAAGATGACCACGCGCCCGACGCCGTTGATCGGGAGCTGCGCGAGCGCCGCGCCGATGGTGCGGTAGGTGGGCACGCCATCCACGCGCGTGCCGTCCTTTCCCGTGAAGTGGGCGTCGACGATCGCCCCGTAGGAGGGCGCGTGCGCGGCCGACGCGGACGCCGGCATAGGGAGGAACTTCCCCGCGCACGAGTTCGGCGGCGCATCGCCCGCGCTCCCGGCGACGTGCACATCCTCCCCGGTGAGCGAGAGCTCGAACGGACCGGGGCCGCGGCGCACGTCCACATGGGCGCTCTCGAGCTCGATCGCGGAGGGGTCATCGAAGACGACGTTGTCCATCACGACCGCCAGCCGGTGCGCGGGATCGTGCCCGTCGAGCGTCACCGTCCCCCCGTCGAGCACGCGGACGTTCGACAGCGTGATCTCGCGGAACACGGGGACGAGCGTGCCCGTGGTCTCGGCGGAGGCCGAGTAGTGCGTGTCGAGGAGGATCGGGTGCTTAGTGCGGCGGATGCAGACATCGTCGTACGACACATCGCGCACGAGGCCGCCGCGGCTCGCGTTCGACTTGATGCGCAGCCCGTTGTCCGCGCCGTCGATCGACAGGTCGGACACGCGGACGGCCTCCACGCCGCCGTTCGTCTCGCTCCCGATCGACATGCCGTGGCCGGAATAGAAGTGGTTGTGCGCCACGGTGATGTGCGTGCTCGGCCCCAGGCGCCCGGCCTTGATCGCCACGTTGTCGTCGCCGGTCGCGATGAAGCTGTGGGTGATGGTGACGTTGGTGGCGCTGATCGGGTCGATCCCGTCGGTGTTGCGCGCGTGGCGGGGGGTGCGGATCACCACGCCCCAGGCGGTGAAGCCGTTCCCGCGCTCGAAGACGACGTGGAAGTTGGGCGCGTTGGTGAGCGTGAGGCGGTAGAGGGTGAAGTCGTCGGAGCGGGTGACGTGGATGAGGCGGGGGCAGTTCTGGCTGAGCGCGTAGCTCGCCCGCGCCTGCTCGGCGAGCTGCCACCACGAGGTGCCGGTGCCGAGCAGGGGCGCCCAGCCGCGCCCGTCGATCCGCCCCGGACCCATGACGCCGGCCCCGCGCGCGCGGTCCGCGCCGATGAGCGGGCGGCAGCCGTGTCCCTTGCGGCTCACCACGCCGCAGCTCCCGGGGGTGAGGTCGTACAGCCGCGGATCGCGCGATGCGAACACGATCGCCCCCTCGGCGACGACGAGCGTCACCCCGCTCCGCAGCGTGACCGGGCCGAGGAGAAACGCGCGACGCTCGCCACGCGGCGCCAGCACCACCGCGTGCCCGGCGCCGCACCGGTCGATCGCTCGCTGCACGCGCTCCGTGTCGAGACGTCGCTCGTCCCCCTCGGCGATCGTGCTGTCGCCGACCGGGACGAGCATCGCGTCGAGCGTCGTGCACGCGGGCGGGATCGTGGGCTCCACCACCGTGCGCCGGTCCTGCGCCGCGCCGGGCGCGGCCCCGGCTGCGAGCATCACTGTCAATCCCGCGATGCGGGCGAGCCGCGCTGCGGAACCTGAGCGGGCACGCATCTCAGCGCTCCGCGGCCGCATGCGCCGCGCCGATGGTCACGGCGATCGGTGACGCGATGCGCTGCGCCGCCTGGTCGAGGTAGCGCCACCAGTCCTCCACGTCGCGGAAGTCGCGGCTCCCCGTCCACCCCGCGCCGATGTAGTACGTGACCGCCTCGCTCCCCTTCACCGGAACGATCGCCAGATAGTGGTTGTCCGTCTCCTTCCACTCGTGGACGCGCTCGCGCGGGAGGAGGACCGCGGTACCGAGGTCACCGTGACCGCCGTTCTTCGGGTCGACCGGCCCCCACCCGGTGAGCCACGCCCACGGCCGCGCCGTGCTCTCGCTCCCGACCATCCCCGCGCGCTTCACGAGCCCGATCGCGATGGGCGCCTCCGCGGCACCCTGCACGTCGAAGGTGCTGACCACGCGGTTCAGGTTCTGCCCGGCGTCGATCGCGACGCGCTTCGTCTCGGTCACGCGCACCGGGCCGGCGCTCCACGGCGCGAAGCGCAGCTCGAAGATCGCGCGGATGGGGCCGTTGGCGATGATGCGCCACCCGGTGAAGTTGTGCGCGCGGCACAGCGAGTCGTCGTACCACACGGCCGTCCCGCCGGCGCCGAGCGATTCGCCCACGTCGAAGAAGTCCGCCCCCTCTCCCGTGTCGCGGTGGTAGGCGTCGTGCCCCTTCGCGTACCACCTGTCGACGATGAGGTCGCGCACGCTCTTCACCCACACATCGATCCCGCTGCTGTCGAGCGAGTCGACCTTCCACAGCCCGCGCCCGTACGTCCGGAACGCGATGCGATCGCTCTCCCACGCGATGTCGTCGCGCGGGACGGTGTGCGTGGCGTAGACGTGGGGCGCCGCGCGCATGGGGGCGCCGCGCTCCACGATGAACGTCTTCACCTCGCGGGGCGTGAAGCTGCTCTGGAAGATGAGCTCGTCCGGGCGCCCGTCGCCGTCGTCGTCGACCACCTGTGACGCGATCTCCTGCTCCGCGCCCGCGGAGCGCACGCGCACCTCCCCGGCGGCCGCGCCCGGGAGCTGGGCCTGCACCTCGCGCCACGGGACGCCGATCGTCTCGTCGGGGCGCGCGATGGCGAGCGTGTTCTCGGCGCGCACGGTGAGCGGCGCGGCCGCGCCCTGCGCCGCGACCGACGCGGACAGGAGCGCCCCGGCGGCGACCGCCGCGAGGAGCGCGCGAATGGGGTGTGATCTCCACATGGGCATCACCGAATGGTGGACAGGTCGACCGGCTGCATGTCGGCGAACTCCTGGTTCTCCCCTCCCATGGCCCAGCAGAAGGCGTAACGCTGCGTGCCGCACCCCGCGTGCACGGACCAGCCGGGGGAGAGCACGACGTCGCCGTCGCGCAGCACCACGTGCCGCGTCTCCGACGGCTCGCCGAGGAAGTGGAAGACGACCGCATCGCTCGGCAGGTCGAAGTACAGGTAGACCTCCGTGCGGCGCACGTGCGTGTGCGGCGGCATGGTGTTCCAGACGCTCCCGTCGCGCATCTCCGTCACCCCCATCACGAGCTGCCCGCTCGCGATGCGCGCGGGGTGGACGTACTTCGCGAGGCAGCGGCGATTGGCGCGGTCGGGGCTCCCGAGCTCGGTCGCATCGGCCTCGTCGCGGCGCACGAGCGTCGTCGGCACGGCGACGTGCGCGGGGTAGCTCACGAGGTAGAATCGCGCCGGCGCGTCGGGCGCAGTACTCGCGAAGGTGATCTCGCGGCTCCCCCGCCCGACGTACAGCACATCGCGCGCGCCCATCTCGTACGTGGTGCCGTCCACCGTGATGCGCCCCGCCCCGCCGATGTTGAGCACGCCCACCTCCCGCCGCTCGGCGAAGTATGCCGCGGCGAGCCAGGGGGGCGCGTCGAGGCGGAGCGGCGACGTCGTGGGCACCACGCCGCCGAGCATCACGCGGTCGAGGTCGACGTGGCGGAGCGTCACCGCGCCCGGCTGAAAGAGGTCGGACACGACGAAGCTCGCGCGGAGCTCCTCGCTCGTCATGCGTCGCGTCCGGTCGGGGTCGGGCAGGTAGTGCATCGGTCTCCTCCGAGTCAGCGCGCCATCCACCCGCCGTCGACGACGAGCACGTGGCCGCTCACGTAGTCGCTGGCGCGGGAGGCGAGGAAGATGACGGCGCCGGCGAGGTCCTCCGGCTCCCCCCACCGGCCGGCGGGGATGCGCGCGGTGATCTCGCTCGAGCGCCCCGGGTCCTCGCGGAGCGCGCGGGTGTTGTCGGTTCGCATGTAGCCGGGCGCGATGGCGTTCACCTGCACGCCGAAGCGCGCCCATTCGTTGGCGAGCGCCTTGGTGAGCCCGGCCACCGCGTGCTTGCTGGCCGTGTACGCGGGGACGGTGATGCCGCCGCTGAAGGCGAGCAGGGAGGCGATGTTGATGATCTTCCCCGCCCCGCGCTCGATCATCGCGCGGCCGAGCCGCTGGGCGAGGAGGAAGGTCGCGTCGAGGTTGGTGCGGAGCACCAGATCCCAGTCCTCGATGGCGTGGTCGCGCGCGGGGCGGCGGCGGATCGTCCCCGCGTTGTTGACGAGGATGTCGATCCGCCCCGCCGCGCGCTCAGCGGCGTCGGCGAGGGCGAGCACCGCGTCGCGGTCGGCGAGGTCCGCGCTCACCTCCCACGCCTCGCGCCCGAGCGCGCGCAGGGCGCTCGCGGTCTCCGCTGCACCACCCGGCGCGTGCGACGCGCACACCACGTCCGCCCCCGCCGCACCGAGCGCGAGCGCCATCGCGCGCCCCAGCCCGCGCGAAGCGCCGGTGACGAGCGCGCGCTGTCCGGCGAGCGAGAAGAGCTCGGCCAAGGCGCCGGGGATCGTCATCGGCCGAGCTCCAGGCTCGCGAGGATGAACGCGCCGACGCCCTTGTAGTCGTTCGTGACCACGGGCTCGCTCACGTAGTACGCGAACGACCCATCGCGCCGCGCCTTCCCGCCGAGCCCCGCCACCTGGCAGATCCCGTGGAGGGAGACGAGGCCGTCCGCATCCACGGTGACCATGTGCGCCACCAGCCCGGCATAGCCGCGCTCGGCCACCTCGCGAAAGCGCGGATCGAGCACGCCGAGCCGCACCCCTTTGGCCAGCGCGTAGACGAACATGCTCGACGCCGACGCCTCGAGGTAGTTCCCCGCGCGGCTCGGCTGGTCGAGCACCTGGTACCAGAGCCCCGTCACCGGGTCCTGCACCTTCGCCACCGCACCGGCGAGGTCGCGCACCACCGCCACGAGCGCGGCGCGGTCCGGGTGCGTCGCGGGGAAGTCGTCGAGGACGTCGATCGCCCCCATGAGATACCACCCAACCGCGCGCCCCCAGAAGTTCGGCGACTGCCCCGTGTTGGGATCGGCCCACGGCTGCTGCCGCGTCGCGTCCCAGGCGTGGTAGAAGAGCCCCGTCCGCGCGTCGCGCGTGTGGCGCGCGGCGAGGAGGAACTGCAGCGCGATGTCGCTGAACGCCGCCGTGTCGCCGAACGTCCGCGCGAACTCCGCGTAGAAAGGCTCGGCCATGTACAGGCCATCGAGCCACATCTGGTTCGGGTAGATCTGCTTGTGCCAGAAGCCCCCCTCGCTCGTGCGCGGCTGCTCGCGGAGCTGCTCGCGCAGGAGGACGGCCGCCTTGCGGTACCGGTCATCGTGCGTGCGCGCGTAGAGCGGGAAGAGGAGACGCCCCTGGTTGATCTGGTCCAGGTTGTGCTCGCGCGCGTCGTACGTGCGGATACTTCCATCGGGCGCGACGAAGCGGTCCATGTTCTCCTGCACATACGTCGCGTAGCGCGCCTTTCCCGTCTCGCGCGCCAACCGGTCGATCGCGAGGAGCACGAGCCCGGCCGTGTAATCCCACCGCACGCTCACCACCGGGTGGCGCCGCATCACGGACTCCGCCATGCGCACGGACCACCGCGCGGCCGATGGCGCGGCGGACGTCGCCGCGCTCCCCTGCGCCGCCGCCCGGTGCGCGCTCCCCGCGGCGAGGAGCACCGCGAGCACGGCTGCACCGGGGCGTGCGCGGGCGCGTCGGGCCGTCATGCCTCCACCCGCCTCCCGTTGATCGTCGTGCCACTGAACACCAGCCCCTCGACGTGCTCCAGCACGTTCCCCTTCGCCACGCCGTCAAAAGTGCAGTCGGTGATGCGGATGTCAGCGATCGGCGCGCGCGCGAAGCCACGGAGGTAGAGCGCGTACGTGCTCCGCGTGCTCCGTACCCGCTCCATGGCGACGGTGCGGACCACGGGCACGTACGCGCCGCGCTCCCCTTCCTCGTAATGGAAGTCGATCGACAGCACGGCGTCCGCGACTTCCCCGACGGTGACGTCGCGCATGTAGATGTGCTCCAGGACGCCGCCGCGCGCGGCGTTGTTCTTGAGGCGCAGCACACGGTCGAGCCGCGGGCTGTCCATGCGGCACTGCTCGGCGAAGACGTTCCGCACCCCGCCGGAGATCTCGCTCCCGATCGTCACGCCGCCGTGCCCGTCGCGCATCTCGCAGCCGCGGATCACGATGTTCTCGCTCGACGTCGCGAGGCGGCGGCCGTCGGCGTTGCGGCCGGACTTGATCGCGATGCAGTCGTCGCCCGTGTTGAAGCGACACTCTTCGATCAGCACGTCGCGGCACGACTCGGGATCGCACCCGTCGTTGTTCGGCCCCAGGCTGTCGATCGTCACGCGGCGCACGGTCACGTTCTGACAGAGCACCGGGTGGATCTCCCACATCGGCGAGCCCTGGATCGTGACGCCCTCGATGAGCACGTTGCGGCACCGGTACGGCTGGATGAACATCGGCCGCAGGTAGCTCCCCTCGCCGAACACGCGCTGCGCCGGCGGCACGCCGCGCTCGGCCATCTCGAGGAGCCGCGCGCGCGCCGCCTGCTGGTTCGGCGCGCCGGGGCGCCAGCCGAAGGACGCGCTCCCTTTCCACGGCCACCAGTGCGCGGCGTCGGCCTGCCCGTCGAGCGTCCCCTCGCCGGTGATCGCGATGTTCTCCTGATCGAGCGCGTAGATGAGCGGGGAGTAGTTCATCACCTCCACCCCCTCGAAGCGCGTGAGCACGACCGGCAGGTAGCGCCGCGGGTCGCGGCTGAAGGCGATCGTCGCGCCGCGCGACACGTGGAGGTCGACGTTGCTCCGGAGGTGGATCGGCCCCGTCGCGAATCGCCCCGGCGGCGCGACGACGCGCCCGCCGCCGGCGTCGTGGCACGCCGCGATCGCGCGGCGGAAGGCGTCGGTGCAGTCCGTCACGCCATCCCCTACTGCGCCGTAACGCGTGATGTCGAAGTCGCGCTCGGGGAACGTCGGCGGGCGGATACGGGCGAGGATGCTCGGCACCAGCGCCCACCCCGTGGGCTCCGGATCCCTCGCCGCCGCGCGCGCCGCGGCGCTGCCGCACGCTGTGAGCGCCGGGG
>JADGGM010000650.1 GCA_019689955.1 Gemmatimonadaceae bacterium | reverse complement strand
ACGCCCCACTTCCCGCCGGCGCCCCCTGCGCGCCGAGCTGCACCCGCCCCTCGGTGACCACCACGCGCACGACGCTGTCGTCCGGATAGCGCCGCACCGCGAACGCGGTGCCCACCGCCCGCGCGGCCGCGTCACCGGCGCGAACGATGAAGGGATGCGCGGTGTCGTGCGCGACCTCGAAGAACGCCTGCCCCTCGAGGAACACGGTCCGCGTCCGGCCGAACCGCTCCGGCGCGTACAGCCGGCTCGCGGCGCCGAGCGTGATGCGCGTGCCGTCGGTGAGGACCACCGCCACCCGCTCGCCGCGGGCCGTGCGGTACTCCTGCAGCGGCGCCGCCGCGCGCTGCGCGAGCCAGAGCACGCGCCCGCCCACGATCGCGCCCGCAGCCACGAGCACCGCCGCGGCGATCGCGCCCGCGCGACGCCACGGATGCGCGACCCGCCGTTCCACGCTCGCCGCGCCGGCATCGCGCTGGACGATGCGCGCGCGCACCGCGGCCCACGACGCGTCGGCGTCGGTGTCGGCCGGACGCTCCCGCGACGCGGCGACGATGGCCTCCACACCTCGCACCATCTCCTGTCGCGTCGCGTCGGCATCCACCCAGGCGCGCAGACGGGCCGCGTCGGCCACCGTCAGTTGGTCGCGCGAGTGGCCGACCAGCAAGCGCCACATCTCCTCGTCAGTCATGGTGTACACAGGTCCTGGGAGCCGCGGCCGGCGCGGCCATCGATGGGGCATCGCCCCCGCACGTGCCGGTCAGCGTGCCCCCGATCCGATTCGTTGGTAGATGTGCCGGAGCGCGCGGGCGAGTTGCTTCTCGACCGCCTTCACGGCCGTCCCCATCACCGCGGCGATCTCGGCGTACGACAACTCGTGCTGGTAGTAGAGGACGTACGCCTGACGCGTCCGCGGCGGGAGCTGCGCGACGATGCGACGCACAGCAGCCACGTGTTCCTCGTGCGTGAGGCGCTCCTCCGCCGCGTTGCCGACCTCGTGCAACGCTTCCTCGCGCGCCAGACGATCCCCCGCGCGCCGCTCCGCCTCGCGACGCTTGACGTAGTTGATCGCGCGATTGCGGACCCCGATGTAGAAATAGCCCTTGACGCTCCGGGTGAGACGCAGCGATGCGCGGGTCTGCCAGAGCGCGAGGAACATGTCCTGGACGATCTCCTCCGCCACCTGCGGCGACCGCACGTACGTTTCCGCGAACCGCCGAAGCCCGCCGTGCAGGTACCGGTAGAGCGACTCGAACGCCTCGACGTCGCCCCGGACCGAGCGCTCGAACCACTCGCGGCACCGTGCCGCGCCCGGATCCTCCGCCGTGCGCCGCGCTCCGGTGCTCACGGCGTGCGCCTCGCTCGCCCTCGGCTCGTCGGGTCGAGCGTCATTGCGCACGAGCGAGAGCGAAGGCGACGGCGCGCTACGCGGTTGCCGGGACGATGGCACAGGTGGGGAAACGGCCGCGGAAGAAGTGGAAACGTCCATTCAAGGATCGCGAACGCTGGTCCTTGAGAAACGACAAGAATGCGATGTCGTCTCCCCCATTAGCCAGCGGCGACCGCCCGCGACTCGCGCTTCGGTCGAGCACGATGTGACCGGCCGTTAGGCGCCGGGGCAGAATCTCTCCCAACGCATCCAGGCGATCGAGAAAGATGGGAGAGGGCTCGGAAGCACGAATGCGCTACCAATGTTTCGTGCTCTCGTCGGCCTTGATCACACGCGCCACGTCGGCGTAGGTGAGACCAAGCAGATCGTGCGCCTGCTCGAACGCATGTAGCGAGTGAGCCAAGGTCGTCGCGGAGCCCGCCGGCCGCGATGTTGGTGGGGGTCCTGCAGCGGTTGCTGCGGACGGCGCGAGGCGCGGCGGGGCCGAAAGGCGCTCAGCCGATCCCAAGGATCGCGTTGCAGCGATGAAAAAGACCGGCATTTCCTTGGAGAAATGCCGGTCCCAGTCTCGAGGTCGGGTGCGCCTCCTCCCGCGGAGATCCCGCACCAGCGTGCGTTGAGAGGCGGCGGACGACGCAGATCGTTGACTTACGAGAGGCGCGGGCCGGAATCGAACCGGCGAATAGCGGTTTTGCAGACCGCTGCCTTACCACTTGGCTACCGCGCCGCAGATTCGTAAGTTAGCCCGCCCGTTGACCCGCCTCAAGAG
>JADGGM010000649.1 GCA_019689955.1 Gemmatimonadaceae bacterium | reverse complement strand
GAGCGTGGGGCCGCTCAGCGAGCGCGTGTGCTGGCGTTCCGTCGCATGTTTCCGACGGGGTGGTGCAACAAGTTGAGCGGAAGGGGGGAAGGAGCGCGGCGCGGCGCGCCGCGCGGTACGTGTTTCGGCGACGCCGGTTAGTCGTTCGCCGCCCCCAGCGCCACGGCCCCCATGGTCGCCACGCACCGGGCCATCTCGTACGGATCGAGCTTGTCGAGGGTGTCCCCCTCGCTGTGGTGGTACCAGAAGTAGCGCGACCCGTCGATCTCGAGTGCCGCGCCGGGGACGCCGAGCGCCACGATCGGGGACACGTCCGCCTCCGGGTCGCCGCGGAAGACGCTGTCGGCGCCGATGCGGGCGAGCGGGGCGACGAGGCGGCGCATCCAGGCGACCACGGAATCGGGGCCGGTCACGCGGATCCCGCGCGGGGCGAAGACGCCGTTGTCCGACTCGAGCGCGAGCACGTGCTTGGGCAGCTCGCTGCGGTGCGCGTCGCGATAGGCGCGGCCGCCGGCGAGCCCGCTCTCCTCGTTGGTCCACAGCACCACGCGCACGGTGCGCTTGGGGCGGATCCCGAGTTGCTTCATGAGGCGGAGCACTTCCCACGCGGCGACGCTCCCGCCGCCGTCGTCCATCGCGCCCTGCCCGACATCCCACGAGTCGATGTGCCCGCCGAGCACCACGACCTCGTCGGGCTTCTCCGAGCCGCGGAGCTCGGCGATCACGTTGCGCGAGGGCGCGTCGGGGAGGGTGCGCGCCCCCATGGTGAGGTTGACGACGATGCGCTGCCCGCGATCCTGCATGCGGTGCAGCATCTCGGCGTCCTCCACCGATAGCGCGGCGGCGGGGATGCGCTTGGCGGCCGAGCCGTAGGCCATGCTCCCCGTGTGCGGGTTCCGGATCGAGAAGGAGGCGACGGAGCGGACGAGCGCGGCCACGGCACCCACGCTCGCGGCGGAGTCGGCGCCCAGGACGCGGTAGCGCACCGCGTCCTCGTAGGCCTCGAACGGGGGGAGGTCGTGGCGGAAGGGGTAGTCGTACAGCACGATCTTCCCGCGCGCCTCGCTCGCGTGCGCGCGCAGGTCGGCGAAGTCGCGCACGACGAGGACGGGGGCGGTGATCCCGCTGGGCGGGGTGCCGACGCTGCGCCCGAGGCCGAGCATGGCGAGGGGGGCGCGCCGCGGCTCGATCAGCGTGGCCGACTCGGCGCCGCGCTCCCAGTGCGGGACCATCACGGGCTCGGTGTGCACGTTCTCGAGCCCGTCCTTCTTCATCTCGGCGACGATCCAGTCGATCGCGCGCTCGAGTCGGTCGGACCCGCTGGGGCGGCTGCCGAAGGTGTCGACCAGCTCGCCGAGGCGATGGTAGGCCGCGGTGTCCTGCACCGCGGCCGTGATGAGACGATCGACGTCGCTCTGCGCGCGAAGCGCCGGCGCCGCGAGGAGGGCGCATGCCAGGAACGCCCCGGCGCGCGCGATGGCGGGGTGACGAGTCGTTGGGGTTCGCATGGCGGGGATGATCTCGGCCGGACCAAGCGAGCGCAAGCGCTCCCCGCCCCGGCGCCCGCTAGGCGGCCGTCATCGACTCCTCGGCCGCGGTACTCGTGCGGCGGCCGCTGAAGAGGAGAGCGTCGAGGCTGTAGCGCCCTCCGCCGAAGGCTGCGAAGAGGAGGTAGATGAAGCAGAGGAGCACCGGTGTCTCACCATGGTTCTGGATGGTCCAGAAGCCACGGGGAAAGTGCGCCATGAAGAACGCCGTGGCCATCTCCCCCGCGAGGAGGAACGCCGCGGGGCGGGTGAAGAGCCCGAGAAGGACGAGCGCGGCGACGAACACCTCGAGCACGCCCGCGACTCCCATGAGCGAGGCGAGGGGCACGGTGCCGCCGTTCGGGCCCACTCCGCCGAATGCGCCGAAGAGCTTCTGTGCCCCGTGCTGAATCATGACGAAGGGGGCGACGACCCTGAGCAACGCGTAGGCGATCCGCTGATAGGAAGCGGCGGACGTCATGGCAATACCTCCGGAGGGGAGAATGGCGCGTGATCCGCAGACGGCACGCCCGGTGGGCGGCCCTCCCCCTGATTACGCGGCACCATGTGTGGGCGATGACGGCTCCGGCCGGCCGCCCCCGCTCGATGGGCGGGGAGCCGGGGGGAGGGG
>JADGGM010000648.1 GCA_019689955.1 Gemmatimonadaceae bacterium | reverse complement strand
CCCTCCTACCGCGCCAGCTTGTTCCTTCCCTCACCCTCCCCACTGCTGTCCGCCTTCGTGTACAGAGTGCTGTCCCGCGGCTCGGCGATCATGTGGATGTACACGTCCCTGGGCAGGTACCGCTGCGCCGCCTCTGCCAGCTCCGCCGGCGTCACCTGCGCCTCGGGGAACGGGGAGACGATCCGGTCGAGCGGGATCCCCAGACGGCTGTAGAGCTCCATCGTCTCTAGCCAGTACCGGTCGTCCTGCAGCACCGTCTCGAGCCGCCGCCGCTGGATGCGCACGCGCGCCGCCAGCTCCGCGGGCGTGGCTCCCACCGTACGCACCGAGTCGAGGAGCTTGAACATCTCGCGGTCCAGCTCCGTCATCCGCGCGGGGTCGGCGTTGAACATGATCCGTACGCGGTAGTGCTCCGGCGGGAGCAGGTACGTCTGTGCCACCACCTGCGGGCTGTACGTCCCCCCGAGCTGCTCGCGCAGCCGCTCGCGCAGCCGCTTGCTCACGATCCCCGTGAGCACGCCCAGCCGCTCGCGCTCCTGCAGGTACGCCTCCGGCGCGACGGGGAACGGGCCGTCGAACACCATCAGCGCGTCGGAGCGCGGCACGGTCTGCACGGGGAAGGTGAGCCGCTGGCGCATCGTGAACGGCGCGACGTCGGGGACGACGGGGGTCTCGTGCTTCCCCGTGCTCGGCAGGCTGGCGAGGTACCGCTCCACGAGCGGCTTCACCTGCTTGGGCGTCGCCGCCCCCACGATGAAGAACGTGAAGTCCCCCGCGTTCCCGAACCGATCGTGGTAGACCGCCATCGCCTCCGGCACGCTCACCAGATCGGCGAGCGAGGTCTGCACGGGGAGCATCCGCGCGTTCCCCCGCGCGAAGGTCTGTGTGAGCTGGTCGTCGAGCGAGAAGCCGCGCCCTCGATACTTGGCAAGGCTCCGCCAGCTCGCCACGGCCGCAGTGTCGAGCGTCGGCGCGGTGAACTGGAGGTAGAGCATCTGGAAGAGCGTCGCCAGATCACGTGGTGACCCCGCGAGATCGATCGACTCGTCCGCGTAGCCGATGTGTACGCGGAAGTCGCGCACGCCGGTGGTCGAGAGCCGCTGCAGCAGATCGTCTTGCCCGTGGGCGCCGAGCCCGGCAGCCTCGGTCATCAGGAGAGCGACCATCCGGCCACTCCGGTAGAACAGCGAGTCGGGGACGAGCGAGAAACCGCCGGGGCTCCACGCCCGGAGCAGCAGCGCGTCGGGGTTGCTGCGCGAGGGCTTGAAGAGGACGCGCGCGCCGTTGGAGAGCGTCCACTCGGTGATCCCGGCCGCGCGATGCACGGTCTCGCGCATGATCCGCCCCGGCTTGGGGCGCGTGGCCAGAAGCGGCCCGTCGGCGCCGGTGCGCACGCTGTCGGGGGCGAGCGGCGTGTGGGCGACGGAGTCGAAGACGGCGAGGATGCTTTCGCGCGTCGGCACGCGCGCGTGCGAGAACTGCGGGAAGGAGACGAACACCTTCATCCCGCTGCGCTCGCGCCAGAAGCGCGCGGCCTGGGCGAGCACCTGCGGGGTGAGCGTGGGCAGGATCTTACGCGCGAGCGCGAGCTCCTGCTGCGCCGAGAGCAGCGATCCCTCACCAGTGAGATAATGTTCGACGTACTGCTCGGCGTACCCCGCCGACGGGTGCGCGGCGGCGCTCGCGGCGTCGCCCTCGAGCTGGCGGAGGAGCGCGGCCTTCTCGAGCGCGAGCGCCGGTGCCGAAGGCCCGTGCTGCGCCACGCGCTCCAGCTCCGCGAGCACGGCGCCGAGCGCGCGCTCCAGGCTGTCGGGCCAGGTGGTGATCGAGACCCCGCGCACCGGGAGCGGCCGCACGTAGCGCCCGCGGAGCGGCTCGGCCGAGATGAACGGGCGCGACGGGTGCGCGCGAATGGCGAGGAGCCTGTGCTGGATCGTCTGCGTGAGCAGCGCGTCGACGAGCTCCTGCCGGATCGCGGCCTCAGGGTTCGCGGGTTGCGCCGGCGCGGGCCAGAGGACTTCGATGCGCGGGCTCACGTTGGCCCGGAGGATGTCCACCACCGGCGCCGGGCTCGCCGGCACCTTGGGCGACGGACGCGGTCGCGGCGTCGCCCGCGCTGGGTGCGCCCCCCACCGCGCGGGCTGTTGGCGGCCCACGG